>JAFLCM010000143.1 GCA_017303565.1 Planctomycetota bacterium | reverse complement strand
TTCGTGCTGTCAGAGGAAGGAACGATCATGCGTCGTCGGTCCCGAAACGGTCAATCCCGAGTGGCCCCGCTCATCGTGCTCACCACGCTCAGCACGCCCTTGCTCAGGTCCTCGAACACGTCGCGCACGTCGCGGTTGCCGTCGATCACGCTGAAGCGGTACTGCGCCGCCAGGTGGTCGAACACGCTCAAAAGCCGCCCCTGGTACCGCACGAACGACTGGTACACGTCGTTCTCCTCCTGGAAGTCCATGCCCGACTCCCAGTAGTCGAACCCGCCCGCCGCCAGCACCCGCGGCGCCAGGTGGTCCAGGTCACACTTGAGGTAGAACACCGCGTGCGGCACCGGCGCGAACCGGTACACGTCGCGGATCCACGACGGGTCCACCCCGCGCACGATCGACCTCGCCATCACCGAGTACACATACCGGTCGGTCAGCACCACGAACCCCGCCCGCAGCGCCGGCACCACCTGGTTCTCGATCCGGTCCGCCAGGTCGGTCGCGTAAAACAAGTCCATCGTCAAACGACCGAGCGTGTGCCCCTCCTTCGCCTGGCGAAGCCCCTCGCCCGCCAAGCGGCTCCGCGTCAGCGCCGTGTGCGCCACCCCGAAGCCGCGGTTCTCCAGCCACTCGCGCAGCAGCGCCACCTGCGTCGAGCGCCCCACCCCGTCGGTTCCTTCCACCACGATCAGCCGCCCGGGCAACCCCGAGATGTCCACCGGCTCGATGCCCAGTCCGCGGTTCGTCGCCCCGGCCGGCGGCGACGGCACCGACCGACGCGACGAGGGCGACGGGGCATATCCCGGTTCCGGGAGCGCTGGGCTTGAGCTGCTGTTGGGCATGAGTGATGTCAACACCCCCGCGGGCTTCCGCAACGGGCGTCCTTTCACCAGATTCTACGTTCGGGCCGCCCCGCCGCGCCCCGCGCGTACCCGAACGCCGCGCTAAGTCCACGGAACACCCGCGCCATCGGCCTGTCTTCAGGCCGGCGCGAGGGGGCGCCGCCGCCGCTTCCGCGCTCGAGTTCTCGGACCGCCGCGACCGTTCTCAGCACGGCTGACCGAACGGGGGCAGGAACAGCACCAGGTCCGCCGTGTTCACAATCCCGTCGCCGTTGATGTCCCCAAGGGTGAACGGCGGGACCACCGTCCCGAAGTTCGCGAGCAGGATCACCAGGTCGGAGGTGTCCACCACCCCGTCGTTGTTCAGGTCCGCCGGGCACGGCGGGGGCAGCGGCGGCATGTTGACGCCGAACGCCGACTTCAGCGTGACGATCTGCCCCGGCAACAGCGTGACCGTCCACTGATACCCGACCGCGCCGTCGCCCGCCGCCGGACCGGCCGCGTTGCTGAGGTTCGAGAGGCCGCCCCCGACGACCTTGGTCCTCACGGCCGCGCCGCCGCCGACCTCGAAGCGCCCGGCGTTGACGCCGATGAAGTTGATCACGTCGGTGCTCGCGCCCTCGGTCACCCGCCCCGCCACCACGCCCGGCGCGGGGACGAAGTACGAGTCGTTGGCGGGCGTGCCGTTGAGGTCGAAGTCGTTCACATTGAACAGTTCCCACACCGTCGGGCCGAGGTTCGTGGGCGCAGCCTGAAACTCCAGTGTGCTTTCGACCCGGGCGGTGTTCGGGATCACCGTGTCGAACACCCGCACCGTCAGCCGCGCGTTGAACCGGTTGAAGCCCACGGGGTTCGGGCCGGCGTTCGTGTAGACCAGCGTCAGCGTGTCGCCGGCCACCGTCTGCGTCGGCGTGTCCAGCCACGAGAAGCCCCGGTTGCCCGACCCCGGCGCCCGGTACGCCCAGTTGTACCCGAACATGTGGTCAGGGCCGACCGCGTCCGCGAAGAAGTCGCACGTCGAGAGCGCGCTGTCGGGAAGGAACGGCGTCAGCGCCGAGCGCATCGACGCGTTGCCGTTCGAGATCACGAACACGCCCAGCGCCGAGGGCGCCAGACCGAGTGCCGCCACCGCCGCCGCCGACCACGCGCTGAGCTTCGACATGTTCGCCTGCTTTCGCTTGCTGCTCTCTCGTCGGGCCGGCGCCGAGACAGTCCCGCCGCCGAACCCGCGATCAGCCTACCAGCGCACCGCCCGTGCGCATCGCGCCGGCCGCCCGGTCTTCAAGGCAGAAACCCCGCGAAATCAGCCCAGGGCCGGCCCTCAGTGCGCCTCGTAGCCGAACTCGCTGACGAACGGTTCCAGAACGGGGAGTACCGATTCGAGCGCCGTTCGGTACTTCTTCCACCGCGCCTTCGCCGACGTGTACACCGGGCGCGCCACGTCCTGGTACGACGGCGTGATCACGAAGCGCCGGTTCTTCTCCTCGTGGAACGCCAGCACGTTGTCGTCCCAGGGCTCGCCGATGAACTCGAGCAGCCGCCGCGCCTGACCCGGCGTGTCCGCCACCAGGTCCTCGTACCGCAACTCCATCCAGCGGAACTTCAGCGTGGCGCGGAAGTGCAGCCACAGCCGCATCGTCGCCGCGTACAACTCCGCCGTCGCGCGAAGGTCGTAGAACGCCGGGACGTTCCGCAGCGTCTGGAAGTAGCACGACAGGCACGTGTCGCGCGGGTCGCGCAGCACGAACACTACCGGGGCATTCGGGAACATCCGAGTCATCAGCGGGATGTCCGGCGTGTTCAGGGGCTGCTTGTCGACCAAGCGCTTGCGGTCGATCACATCGCCCGCGTGCCACCGGGCCCGCTCGAAGTACGACCGGCGGGCCTTCTCCGCGTCCTTCGCGTTCATCCGCCCCAGCCAGTCCGGGTAGTGCAGCCGCTGCCCCATGTAGTGCGCGTTCAGCACGTCGCGCACCGGCTGCAACAGGTCGAGCTCGTCCGTCGGGAACAGCGCCGGGTGCGCCGACAGGATCTGCTCGATCAGCGTCGTCCCCGTGCGCGGGAAGCCCGTGATGAACACCGGCGACCGCGGGCCATCCGTCGGCTCGGGCAGTTCGGACCAGCCCCCCACCACCTCGGGCGTCAGGCGGGCCCGCATGTGCTCCGCGAATCGCAGGTGCGGCGCGGTGTCGCGCTGCGCAGAGGGAACCCCCGCGAGCAGCATCGCCTTGCCGCGGTGCACGGCCGCCATCGCTTCCTCATGCCGACCGGCCCGGTCGAGGTTCTGACCCAGGTCGAGCAGCGCCATCCCCGCCGTCTCGCCCGGCGGCGTGGTGGCGATGACCCCCTCCAGCATGGAACGCTCGGCGTCGCGGTCGCCGCCCCGGGCCGCCAGCCGCGACAAGACCAGACGTGCGCCCGCGTCCTCCGGGGTCGCCTTCAGCAGGGCCTCGGCGGAACGCCGCGCCTCGTCCAGCTTCCCTGCGCGCTCGCAAACCCTGGCATGAGCCAGCAGCAACACCGGGTCGCCCGGGAACCGGAGCAGCCCCGCCTCGCACTCACGCAGCCCCTCCTCGATCCGGTGAAGCGAAACCAGCGCGGACACCAGGTGGCGGACCGGCTCAGGGCGTGACGCCTCCGCCTTCGCCCACGTGCGGAACACGTCGATCGCCGCATCGAAGCGCCCCAGCCGGACCTCGACCTCGCTCAGTTCCCGCCGGGCCGCGGCCTCGGTGGGCAGCAGCGCCACCGCCTTGCGGAGCGCATCGGCGGCGGCGGGCCACTGCCCGTCCTGTCGCAGCGCCACGCCGTAGAGGTACCACGCCGGCGCCAACCGCGGTCGCGCCGCCAGCCCCTGCTTGTACAGACGCAGGGCTCGCTCGAGATCGCCGAGACGGTGCAGGTCGCGGGCCTGGTCGAGGATGGCTTCAGGTGACTTCATGAATTGAACGCTGCGGGCGGGATGCCGCGCGGCGCGAGTGTAGCGACCGACAAAGTTGAGCCGGGCGCGCCGGGATTGCCCGGCAAGCGCGGTCCAAAAACGAGTACCCCCGCGATGAGGGAATCGCGGGGGGTACTTTTCATGTGGGATTTGCTGATCCGGGGTCGGGCAAGCCCGACTTCGGATTAGCGGCGACGGCGGAGGCCGGCCACCGCGCCGAGGCCGAGCAGGCCAGCAGCGCCGGGGGTCGGGACGTGCGAGAAGTTGTCGAAGTCGCCGTTCTCGCCGGTCAGGTGGAAGTTGTCAGAGCCGAGCAGAACCGAGTTGAACACGCGGTTCGCGAAGCCGTTGGTGCCGGTGAAGATGTTGGCGCCGTTGTAGTTGATGGAGAACGCGCCGGTGTTGGCGTCGTAGGAGGTGGCCAGATCGACGTACTGGTTGTAGACGATCGGGGCGCCGCCGGAGGTCGCGCCCTGGCTGCGAACGACGCCGGTGTACGAGAACCGAACGCCCCAGGCGAAGTTGCCGGTGCCGGCGTCGAAGCCGGTGACGAAGTAGTCAGCGTACGCGGCGGCGGGCAGGTACACCTTGATGGAGGTGCTGGTGGCACCGGTGCCGGTCACGCCCTGGAAGGTGCCGTTGAACGAGCCAGCGGAACCGGTAGCGCGCGAGTTGCGGACGTGCTGAGAGCCGGCCGCGGGGTTCGCGTTGGAGATGAAGCCGCCGTCGGGCAGGCCGAACAGCGTGTCCAGACCAACCCAGCCCTGCTGGGGCTCGAGGGCGCCGACGGCGTAGTCGGGAGCCTCGAAACCGGTGGTGACGAAGCCGCCGCGCTGGCCATCGTTGCCAAAGAACGCGCCGGAACCGCCCGAAGCGAGCTGCTTCAGGTTGCTGACGCCGGCCATGATGTCAGTCTTGGCGGACGCAGCGCCAGCCGCGACCACGAGGGCCGCAGCCGAAATCACAAACTTCTGCATGACGTGTTTCCTCCTACGAGACATTCCTCTCGTTGACGTGCCGGCGCAGTGCCGGTGGTCTCCTACCCTGAACCTACCACCATTCAGGGCGGTAGCAAGCCAAAAGGCGCGCGACTCCGCCAGATTCCCTCATTCAAACGGGCAAATCTCGCGCGAAAACACCCCTCCCCCACCCGCACATCTACCCCACAAAGACCGATAACCACGGTTTCTGTTCGGTCTTTGAATGGTTATTGGCCATCTCGAGCCTGCGCCGGGTACCCCCACCGAACGCAGCACACCTCCAACATGTCCAAGACCGGACGCAGGTGCCCCTCAAAGCGGGTCCACCGCCCCATCGCGGTCTTGTAGACCGGGCGGGACACGTCCTGATAGGTGGGGGTCACGATGAAACGGCGCCCCGCTCGCTCGTGGAACCGCTCGACGCCTGGGTCCCAGGTCTCTCCCACGAAGCCGATGACCCGGCGGGAGACCTCGGCAAAGGAATCCACCAGGTCCTCGTACCGCAGTTCAAGAGAATCCAGCCCCAGCGTCTCGCGGTACACCGCCCACAGGTCGTCGAGCGTGGCGTACAGGCGGGCGGTCGCCTCCAGGTCGAAGAAGTGCGGCATCCCCCGGGCGAAGGACTGCGTGAAGCACGACAGTACGGTGTCGCGCGGGTCGCGCACCATGTAGACCACCTTGGCGCGGGGGAAGAGGCGGCGCACCAGCGGCAGGTCCACGGTGTTCAAGGGCTGCTTGTCCACCAGCCGCTTGTTGTCCAACTCCGGCCCCACGGCCCGACGGGCCAGGTCGAAGTACATCTGCCGCCCAGCGGACACCTGAAACCCGGTCATGGCGTGCAGCACGTCTGGGTACGGCTTCGCGAACTTGAAGCGGTCGTTCAGCGCCTTGCGGGTGCTCTGGAGGATGGGGGACTCGTCAGTCGTGACCAGACCGGGGTGGGCGGCGAACACCTGCTCCAAGAGCGTCGTGCCGCTGCGCGGGAAGCCGACGATGAACACCGGGTCTTTCAACTTGTCGGGCGGCGGCTGTTTCCACCCGGCGAACCCCCCAGAGACCACGGAACCGCCGGAAACCCCGGAAACCCCGGCGGCCCCGCCCGCCAACGCGAAGGACCGGGCGGTCGTGATGGCGCTCAGGTAAGGCCGCGGGTCGCGATCGCTCTCCGGGAGGGCCGCGTACAGACGCGCCTGGGCCCGGCGGTAGGCCTCGAACGCCCGGTCGTACTCACCCTGCCTTTCCAGCACGCCGCCCAGGTCCACCAGCGCGTCCCCGGCGAGGGCGTCGGGCGTGTTCGGAAGGGCGTCGATGGCCTCAAGCAGCGTGCGGGCCCCGGGCAAATCGCCCCGTCTTTTGGCGAGTTTTGCCAGGGTCAGCGTGGCGCCTGGTTGCCCGGGCACGCTGGCCAGCACGCGCTTGGCCTCGGCCTCGGCTTCGTCCACCCGGCCGATGCGCTCCAGCACCATCGCCAGCCACTCCCTCGAACCGTGGCGATCGGGGGCGATCTCCAGCAGGCGGCGGGTCACGTCCACGGCCTCTTCGGCCTGGCGGGCCGCCAGCAGCGCATCGGCGAGGTGGATGTACGCCTCCGGTCGCTGCGGCAGACGCGAAAGGGCCTTGCGGCACGCCGTGACCGCCTCGTCGAAGCGCCCCTGCCTGCCCAGAAACTCCGAGAGCGCCCGGACATGATCGAGTTCACCGGGCTCCAGTTCGACGGCGGCCTTGAGCGCATCCCCAGCCTGGGCGATCAGCCCGGCCGCCTCGGAGAGGCGCGCGGCCTCGCGTCGCAGGCCCGCGTGGCGTGGGCGGCGCT
>JAFLCM010000142.1 GCA_017303565.1 Planctomycetota bacterium | reverse complement strand
CGAACTCAAGTCCGCCCTCGGCCTCCGCGCCGCCCGCGCCCTCGAAGACTTTATTTTCCAGACCACCCACCGCACCGTCCGCGTACGCGTCTTCGCGGCCGCCGCCGACAAGCCCCGCCGCGGCGAGTTCGTGGCACCCGTCCGCTTCGAGTCCCTCGGGCTGTCGTCGCTCGCGTCGCGCATCCTCTCCATCGATCCCGCGCCCCGAGCACCGAAACGCCCGCTCACGCCCAGGTGAGCCCCTCGTGCAGCGTGTTGAGGTTCTCCACGCCGCCCTTGCGCACGATCACCATGTCCTCCAGCCGCACGCCGCCGATCGCCGGCGCGTACAGCCCCGGCTCCACCGTGATCGCGTCGCCCTCCACCAACTCCGGCCCGTCAAGGTCGAGCAGCGGGGGCTCCTTCAGTTCCAGCCCCAGCCCGTGCCCCGTGCCGTGCACCATCGCGATCCGCGTCGCCGGATCGCCGGGCTTCGGCAGCCCCATCGGGTACCCGTGGCGCTCCATCACCCCGATGACCACCCGGTGCACCGCGTCGCCCGTCGTGCCGGCGCGCATCGAAGCGATCGCCGCGTCCTTCGCCGACTTCACCGCCGCGTGCATCTTCGCGACCGGCTCCGGGATGTTCGCCGCGGGGCCGTGAACGACCATCCGCGTGCAGTCGCCGACGTACAGCGTCTCCTTCGACCTCGGGAACACGTCCACGATCACCGGCTGCTCCGTGAACAGCCGCCCGTGCCCGCGCTCGTGGCAGTCCCCGCCCACCGGCCCGCCCGCCACGATCGAGTCCGAGTCGCCGTACCCGCGCTTGAGCAGCCACACGTCGATCTCGCTCATCACCCGCTCGGCGGTCAGCGGCTCGCCGCCCACCGAGAGCGCCCCGGCCTTGTCCGCGCTCGCACCCGCGATCATCCGGCACGCCATCTCGATCGCGCCCTCGGTGGTCCTTTGCGCGTGACGCAGCCACTCCACCTCCTGCCCGTCCTTCGCGCGGCGCTGCCCGGTGCCCAGACTCGGGTCGTACCGCACCGTCACGCCGCGCTCCTGCAGGTGGTGCGCGAAGATCAAGGGGAACGACCGGTCCGCCCAGATTTCCTTGAGCCCCGCCCGCACCACGCACTCCGCCGTCGCCTGCGCCGTCGCGGTGGGGCGGTCGCCCGAAAGCGCCTCGCCCGAGGACAAGGGCGCCCAGTCCTTCGGGCACGTCACCCGCGACACCCTCACCTTCGCCCGCGCCCGCTCCATCTCGATGTCGCGGATCACCAGCGTGGACGAACCGTCCGGCAGCGTCACCACCGCCGCGGGGTCCCCCGCCTTGAACCGGATGCGGTGGTACAGCGTCATGTTGACGCTCGGTACGCCGGCGATGATCGTCGCCCGGCCCTGATGTGCGGGGTTCGGTGTCATGTGTCCGAAAGCATACAAAGGCCCCGCACCCGGGACGCGGGCCGTCAGTACAACACCGGGATTCACAGGGAGTTTCAACATGAACGCGCGGCTCATCGCAATGACGGCGGGGACCATCCTGACGACTCTCGGCACGGCCCCGGCCGCCGAAGACCAACCCGCCGAGGCCGCCGCCGCCCCCGGACCCTCGCTCACCATCTACAACCAGAACTTCGCCGTCGTCCGCGAGTCGCTCGCCATGACCCTCGGCGCGGGGACCACCCGGGTGCGCTTCGCCGACACCTCGGCCCACCTCGAGCCCGAGTCCGTCATCCTCCGCGACGCCACCGGCAAGACCACCCTCCGCGTCCTCGAACAGAACTACCGCGCTGACGCCGCCAGCGAAGGACTCCTTCTCAAGGCTTTCGAGGGCCAGACCATCGACTTCCAGTTGCCCCCAAGCCCCGCCGACGGCGCCCAGCGCACCGTCAGGGGCAAGATCATCCGCAGCGGCTACGTCCCCCACACCGAGGCCTTCAGCCGCTACGGCCAGCGATACGCACAGCGCCAGATGTCCATGGCCTCCGGTGCCGGCGGCACCTCCCAGCCGCTCATCGAAGTCGACGGCCGCCTCCAGTTCTCGCTCCCCGGCGTCCCCCTCTTCCCGTCGCTCGGCGACGACTCGATCCTCCGCCCCACCCTCGACTGGGTGCTCTCCACCGACAAGCCCGGCCCCGTGAAGGCCGAACTCGGCTACCTCACCGGCGGCCTCTCCTGGCGCGCCGACTACACCGCCATCGCCCCGGAAGAAGCCCAGCCCGGCGCTTCCGGACCCGACGAGAAGATCAGCCTCGTCGGCTGGGTCACCATCGACAACCAGAGCGGCAAGTCCTACCGCGATGCCTCGCTCGCCCTCATGGCCGGCGACGTCAGCAAGATCCAGCCCGAAGACCAGTACCTCGGCGCCCCGGCGGCGCTCTACGACATGCGCGGCGAGTCCGCCGGCCCGCCCGTCACCGAGCGCTCCTTCGACGACCTCCACCTCTACACCGTCGCACGCCCGACCACCCTCCACGACCGCGAGACCAAGCAGGTCGAGTTCATCAAGGCCGAATCCGTCGCCGCCAAACGCCTCTACATCTACGACGGCGCCGCCTTCGACCCCAGCATGCGCCACTGGGACCCCGCCTCGGTGCGCAGCAACAAGGACTACGGCACACGCTCCAACCCGAAGGTCTGGATCATGCGCGAGTTCATGAACTCACAGGCCAACGGCCTCGGCGTCCCGCTCCCCAAGGGTGCCATGCGCTTCTACCGTCAGGACACCGCCGACAACGCCGGCCGCCTCCAGTTCGTCGGCGAGAACACCATCGACCACACCCCCAAGGACGAACTCGTCCGGGTCTACACCGGCAACGCCTTCGACATCGTCGGCGAGCGCCGCCAGACCAACTTCGAATCCAACACCGACCGCAACTGGACCCGCGAGTCCTTCGAGATCAAGGTCCGCAACCACAAGAAGGAACCCGCCGAGGTCCGCGTCGTCGAGCACCTCTACCGTTGGAACGAGTGGTCGATCGAGAAGCCCTCGCAGGACTTCAAGAAACTCGACTCCACCACCATCGAGTTCCGCCTCACCCTGCCGCCCGACGCCGAGAAGACCGTGACCTACACGGCCTCCTATCGGTGGTAATCGATGTGGCCGATATCCGCCGCGGACCTTGCCGGTAGCCCCGGTTTTGGGGATTTTCGCTTGCAACAATCCGACGGTTGCGGCACGATCCTTCCATGCGTTGCCCCCTCGCCCTCGTGCCGCTGTTCGCGGCGTTGATCCTCTCCGCGGTCGCCTCGCCCAGCGCCATCGCCTGGCCCGTCTGGTCACGCGGCGCCCCGGCTTTCGGCGCCTGCTGCCTCCCCGCCGGCGGCTGCGCCCTCGTCACCGAATCCGAGTGCACATCGCTCGGCGGCTCGTACAACGGAGACTTCAGCGACTGCTCGACTGCGCCCTGCGCACCCGAGACCGGAGCCTGCTGCTTCGGCTTCAGCTGCCAGGACAACTACTACCCCTCCGACTGCCAGTTCCAGGGCGGCGTCTTCCAGGGCCCGGGCAGCAACTGCGGGCAGGTCTTCTGCAACCCGCCCACCGGCGCCTGCTGCCTCTTCCCCTTCGGCGGGTGCGTCGAAACCGACTTCATCACCTGCCGCGACAACTACCAAGGCGACTACCGCGGCAACGGCACCGATTGCTCCATCTGCCCGCCCCCCGAGGGAGCCTGCTGCCTCGGCAACACCTGCGAGAACTTCCTTTCGCAGTCCTCCTGCCAGTTCCAGGGCGGCGTCTGGCTCGGTGCCGCCACCTTCTGCCAGCCCACCTCCTGCGTCCCCGTCGGCGCCTGTTGCATCGGCACCCAGTGCTCCGACGGCTTGACCGAACAAGATTGCTCGTTCAACGGCGGAACCTTCCTCGGCTCCGGCTCGATCTGCGATGCCAACTCCTGCGTCCCCACCGGAGCCTGCTGCTTCGGCGTCGGCTCCTGCGGCACCGGGTACACCGCGGACGCCTGCTTCGCCAACGGCGGCATCTACCTCGGCGACTTCAGCGGCTGCGATGAGTTCTCGTGCCTCGCCTCCGGCGCGTGCTGCCTCCCCAACCAGCCCTGCACGCTCGTCCTCTCCGCCGCCCACTGCCTCAACCAGTTCGGAGGCGTTTACCAGGGAGACGGCTCGGTCTGCGGACCCCTCACCTGCTGCCCCGGCGATTTCAACTTCGACGGCCTCGTCAACACCGCCGACCTCGTGATCTTCCTCGGCGCCTTCGGCACCCCCGTCGATCCCCCCGGCTCGTTCAGCGTCGACCTCAACTCCGACGGGTTCGTCGATACCGCCGACCTCGTCATCTTCCTCGGCGCGTTCGGCAACGACTGCAACCCGCCCGGCTGATCTTCCGCGCGGCGGCTCGGCCATCGACAGGCCTTACCCCGCGATGCGGTCGAGCCCGTGCTGCTTCATCTTCTTGTACAGCGTCGTCCGGTTGATCTCCAACTGGTCCGCCGTCGCCTGTCGGTTCCACTCGTTGGCCCGCAGCGCCTTCAAGAGGATCCGCTTCTCCGGCTCCGCCAGCGCCGCGTCCAGCGGCGTCGGCACCCAGGGCGTGTCCGGCGCGTCGATCGCGTCGTCCGCCTGCAACCCCGCCCGCGTGAACGCCGCCAGCGAACGACCCGCCACCGTCGTCGGATCATCCGTCACGTACGGCGGCAGGTCCTCCTCCCCGATCGTCGGGCGCGTGCTCAGGACCACCGCCCGCTCCACGATGTTCTCCAGTTCCCGCACGTTCCCCGGATAGTGGTACCGCTTCAACAGGTCCATCGCCTCCGGCGCGACCCCGAGGATCGTTCTCTGGTGGCTCCGGCAGTGCTTCTCCAGGAAGTGCTCGACCAGCGCCGGCACGTCCGCCGGACGGTCGCGCAGCGAGGGCAACTCGATCTTCACCACGTTAATCCGGTAGTACAGGTCCTGGCGGAACATCCCCTTCGCCACCAGTTCCTCCAGCGGCTGGTTGGTCGCCAGGATCACCCGCACGTCGACCTCCAGCGTCTTGGTTGACCCCACCGGCTCGAAGCGCCGCTCCTGCAAGACTCGCAGCAGTTTCAACTGCATCGCCGGCGAGGCCGAGTTGATCTCGTCGATGAACAGCGTCCCGCTGTCCGCCGCCAGGAACTTCCCCTGCTTGTCCGCGTGCGCCCCCGTGAACGCGCCCTTGACGTGCCCGAACAGCTCCGACTCCAGCAGCGTCTCCGGGATGCTCCCGCAGTGGATCTCGACGTAGGGCTTGCCCGCACGCGGCGAACCCTGGTGGATCGCCCGCGCCACCATGCTCTTGCCCGTCCCGCTCTCCCCGGTCATCAGGACCGTGATCTTCGACGCCGCCACCGAGCGCACCATCTCGAAGGCCTTGACCATCCGGTAGTCGCCGCCAACGAGATTTCCCAGCCCGAACCGCCCCTCCAGGTTCGCCCGCAGCACCGTGTTCTCCGCGAGCAGCGCCTGCTGCCGCAGCGCCTTCTCCAGGCTCAGCCGCAGTTCCGCGTCAACCACCGGCTTGCTCAGGTAATCGAGCGCGCCCGCCCGGATCGCCTCCACCGCCGACTCGATCGTCCCGTACCCCGTCAGCATCAGCACCACCGTCTGCGGGTGCTTCTCCCGCACCATCGACAGCAGCTCCAGCCCCGACATCCCCGGCATGTTCACGTCGGAGATCAGCACGTTGAACGCCCGCGGCCCGGACTCCGCCCCGGACCCGCCCGCCGACGCCGCCTTCTGCAGCGCCTCCAGCGCCTCCGCCCCGTTCAGGCAACTCGACGCCTCGTGTCCCTCGGCGCGCAGGAACTCCGCGAGGCTGTCCGCGACGATCGGGTCGTCATCGACGATCAGGATGCGGCCTTTGGGTCCGGGTTCAGATTTGGGTCGGGCCATGGTGTGGTGAAGTTCAGCGAAAGGAGTTCAACCGGCGACGCGCCCCGGCAACGGCTCAAGTCGGGCTACTCGCCCCAGTCGTCCAGCGCCCACAGGGCCGGCGTGTCGCGCGGGAAGCGCAGCGCCGCCACCGCGCCGCTGGGTGTTCGATCGAGCGTCAGCGTTCCTCCCGCCCGCCGCGCAATCGACGACGTGATCAAGAGCCCCAGCCCCATCCCGCCCGTAGTGGAAACGCCCGGCCGCGGCGCATCGGCGGGCCCCGGTCCGTTGTCGATGACCCGGATCACCACCGCGCCCGCTTCGACCAGCGCTTCGAGCCGAACCCGCCCGGTCGCTGCCGGCGCCGCCTGCACGGCGTTCCTCAGGAGATTGGTCAGCGCGTTCGCCAGCCCCGGGATCGCCACATCCGCCGCGTCGGACGCCACGCCCACAGACACCGCGACGGCGCGCTGGTTCGCGAGGGGAGCCGTCACCCGCGCCGCGTGCGCCGCCGCCTCGCCGATCGTCGGAACCGCTCCGTCGCGTTCGGACAGCGCTCCCGGCTGCGCCACCGCCACCGCGTGACGCATCGAATCCACCGCGAAGTCCAGCGTCCGCGCCGCCCGGTCCAGATGCGACAGCGCCGCCGAGATCGCCGCGTCATCCTCCCGAGGCTCGAGAGACCGCTGGGCCAGCCGCGTGTACCGCCCGGCGGCGTCGATCAGCCCCGCCAGCTCGTGCGCCATCGCGCGC
>JAFLCM010000141.1 GCA_017303565.1 Planctomycetota bacterium | reverse complement strand
GGGTTATGGTCCCTTCGACTCGCTGCGCGATTTCGTCGCCGAGCTCGACCGGCGGGGCCTCGTGCTGCGCATCCCCCGCATCGACCAGGACGCCTGGGAGGCCACGGCCCTCATGTACCGCCTGATCGACCGCTTCGGCATGGCCGCGACGCCCGCGATCCTGGCGGAGCAGGTCCGCATCGACGGCCGCTGGATCGACGGCCCGCTGCTCATCAACCAGTACGGCCACACCTACGCCGAGGCCGTGGCCGTCGGCATCGAGCCGGTGGCGGGCAACCACCCGGCCACCTATCGGGCCGCGATGCTGCGCGCGGGGCAGTTCTTCCGCGACGGCGCGCTGCCCGGCATTCCGCCGCGCACCGTCGACCGGTCGGCGGCACCCTGCAAGGAGGTGGTGCTCACCGGCGATGCCATCGACGTAAGCAGGTTTGCCTTCATCCAGTCCAATCCCGCCGATGCCGGTCGCTACGTGAACACGGGCTCGGTGTTTACCTGGGACCCCGAACTCGGCCGCAACTTCGGCACCTACCGCTGCCAGATCAAGGGCCCCACCCGCCTCGGCGTCAACCCCGAGCCCGGCCAGAGCGGCTGGCGCATGCTCATGAAGATGAAGGAGCGCGGCGACAGGTCCGCCCGCATCGCCAGCCGCTCGTCCGTCCCGATCAGCCGCACGTTCTCACGCCCCACCCCGCTCACCATCGCCGCCTTGACCACCGACGAGTGCGCCTGCGTCGAGCAGTACGCCGTGAGCGCGCCGGACTTCCCCGCGCTCTTGGCCCGCGCCCGCGCCGCCAGCATCGCCACCAGCACCGCCTCGCTCGCCGTCCCCTGGATCACACCCCCGCCCACGTGACCCGAAGCCCCGTCCAAGAACGCTCCCGGCAGCCCGATCAGCTCCCCCAGCCAGTCCATAACCCGCGTCTCCACTTCCGTCATCGCCGGGCAGCCCTGCCAGATGAACCCCACCGCCCCCAGCGCCCCGCACAGCATGTCCCCCAGGAGCGACGGGTGCGAGTACGCCGACGGAAAGAACGCGTGGAACCCCGGCGCCTGCCAGTGCGTCACCCCAGGCATCACCACCTTCTGAAAATCCGCCATGACCGCCGCGAAGGGCTCACCCTTCTCCGGCGCGTGCGCCGCCAGCCCCGACGCCACCTCCCCGGGCCGAACCCGCGCCATCACCGGCGCCTCGCGCACCCCCCTCGCGTGGTAGTCGATGATCCAGTCCACCACCTCGTGGGCGGCGGCCCGGAACGCCTCATCCGTCATGTGCGGCACCCGCTGCGTCTCCATGTCCGCATTGTTCGCGCGCCACCACCTCGGACCCAACCACCGACCGCCGCACTCCCCCGCTACTCCGCCAACTTCGCCAACTCCCCCTCCACCGCCGCCACGATCTCCGCCACCCGCGCCGCCCCGAAATCAAACGGCTGTCCCGCCGCCCGGAACAGTTCGGGCAAAGGCCGCGACCCGCCCAGGCTCAGCGCCCCGCGGTACAGCCGCAGCGCCTCCGCCCGCCCGTGACGCAACGAGTGCAGCCACAGCCCCAGCGCCCCCAGCTGCGCGATGCCGTACTCGATGTAGTAGAACGGCACGCCGAACAGGTGGCTCTGCCGGTGCCACACCCGCGACCGGAACGCCTCCAGCCCCTCCCACGACACCCCCCGCCCAAACCGCGCGTCCAGCCCCAGCCACGCCGCCTTCCGCTCCTCCCGCGTGTGCCCCGGATGCTCGTACACCCAGTGCTGGAACGCGTCGATTTGCGCGATCCACGCCAGGATCCCCACGCTCCCCTCGAGCTGCTCCCGCACCGCCCGCGCCACGTGCGCCGGGTCCGCGTAGTACTCGTCCAGCTCCGGCATCGACAGCAGTTCCATGCTCATGCTCGCCACCTCGGCGAACTCGATCGGCGAGTGCCGGTACGCCACCAAGGGGTCCCCCTTGCACAGCTCCGAGTGGAACATGTGCCCCGCCTCGTGCACCATCGTGTGCACGTCCGCGTGCAGCCCCGCCGCGTTCATGAAAATGAACGATCGCCGCGATAAATCCCGCATGTACTGGTACCCGCCCGAGGCCTTGCCCTTGCGGCTCTCCAGGTCCAGGCACGCCCCGCCCTCCGAACCACGCGACGCGTTGTCCCCCAGCGCCCGGAACATCCGACCCAGGTCCGCGTCCATCCGGTCGAACACCCGCCGCGTCCGGTTCACCAGGTCCTGGCCGCCCTCGAACGGCCTCAGCGGCGGGCGCTTCTTCTCGTCCACCGCCAAATCCCACGGGCGCAGCGCGTCCACCCCCAACAGCCGACGACGACGCTCGTCCGCCCTCCGGTTGAACGGCACGATGTGCTTCTCTACCGCATCGTGGAACGCGAAGCACATCTCCGGCGTGTAATCGAACCGCTTCTTCGCCCTGAACGACCAGTCCCGGAAGTTCTTGAACCCAGCGTTCACCGCCACCCGCTGGCGCAGCCCGACCATCCGGTCGTAGATCGACTCGACCTCCTCCGCGTCCCGCGCCCGCCGCTCCGCCACCGCCCGCCACGCACGCTCGCGCAGGCCGCGGTCGTGCTCCTGCTGGAACCGGGCCATCTGCGGCAGCGTCCGCGTCTCCCCCTCAAACTCCACCGTCATCGCCCCGCAGATCTCGTCGTACCGCTGGTCCAGTTTCGACAATTCCGTCTCCAGGGGCACGCTCTCGGCCCGGAACAGGTCCACCTCCACCCGCGTGTCCCGCTCCAGTACGCCGTAGCGATCCTTGGGCAGCGGGAACCGTTCCGACAACTCCACCTGCCGCTTGTCCAGCTCAAACCCCAGCGGCTTCAGCCGCGGCGCCACCTCCTCGATGTACCGCGTCCACGCCCCCGCCGCCGCCTTGTCGTCCGTGCGGCAGGTCATGGTGATGTACAGGTTCGCCCGCCCCTCCGAGCACGCCGCGTCAAAGTCCGAGCGCTCGATCAGCCACCGCTCAAACTCCGCGGCGCTCGCGACCGCCCGGGCCAGCAGCGACTTCCCCAAGGGCTCGACGCTCGCCCAGTCCGCGCCGTCGAACGTACCCGGGACGAAGCCATCCGCGATCTGCTGGGTGCTCATGCCGCGATTCTACGTTGGGCGCCGACGAAAAAGGCCCGCGTCACCCGCGGGCCTTCAGGAGATCCACACCGACCGGCGCTCAGTTCCCCCCGCCGGTCCCGCGCCGCATCCGCTCCAGTTCATCGAACATCCGCCGGAACTGCTCGGGCGTCAGGCCCGAGTACACCTCCAGAGACGGCGCCCGACGCACCAAAGACTGCATCCGCTCGATCAGCCGCCGCGCCTCCCCGAACTTCCCGTCCCGGTCCTTCTGCGTCTGCGTCGCGTTCGCCGCCGAGATCACGATGTTCAACTTCTGCTGGATCGCCTCGAGTTCCACCTGCGCCTTCTGCACGTTGTCGCGGAACTCGACCATGTGCGCGTCGGCGGGCTTGCCCACCTCCACCCACTCCTGCACCCCCATCAGGGTCATCAGCTCCGGCAGCGTGTCCGCCGTCCCCTTGCTGACCTTGAACTTCAGCGCGTTCTCGGCGTTCAGCGTCAGGATCCGGTCCTTGCGGTTGACCAGGAACTGGCCGTTCTCGTCGTTCTGCCACGTCACCCGCCCGTCCTCGTCGATGTTCGCGCTCAGGGCCATGAACTCCTGCATCGCGCGGATCACCAGGGGGTCGTAGCGCCCGTTCTTGGCGATCTGCTCGCCCAGCTTGAGCACCATCTCAAGCCCCTCGTCCTTCATCGCCTGCGCCTTGCCCGGGCCGGTCATGCTGAACGCCACCGCCCCGCCCAGGTTCCCCCGCTTCATCATGTAGATCTCTTCGCAGTTCATCGCCGTCATCGCCGCCGCCGAGATCGCCGACTCGATCCACGCCACCACCCGGTACTCGGGCTTCAGGTCCTTCTGGATCAGGTCCATCAGCTTCGGCACCTCGATCAGCGCGCCGCCGCCCGAGTTGATCCGCATCACGATGATGTCCGGCTTCTGGTCCTTGGGGATCAGCGACACCGCGTACTTGAACGCGTCCGCGTTCATGAACGGGCCCACCATCTCCTCCTGGGAGATCACCGCCACCTTCGTCGCCCCCTCGGGGATCCGCGGGGCGGCCTTCTCGCCGTCCTTGCCCCCGGCGGGAGCGCCGGCCTCGGGCTTCGAGCCCGTCTCCGCCCCGCCGTCCGCCGGCTTGTCGCGGACGATCTCCTTGATCTCCGACCGGTTCACCAGCCGCGGCTTCTTCAACTCGCCGATCTTGACCGTGATCCACACGAAGTCGGGCTTCTCATCCGTGATCGTGCCCTCGATCTTCGTCCCGTCCTTCAGCACGATCGTGTCGGCGAGCGCCCGCGCCGGGGTCAGGGCCACCGCCAGGGCGCCCACCACGCACGCCGCCCACACGCCGATCCGCCGGGTCCAAGTCTTCATCGCTGCCACCTCGTCAAATGAACCGACCTCGATCCGCCCTGCCAGATGCCGCGCACGCCCCTCAGCGCTGGCCCTCCTGGGCACGCTGGAACGCCTTCCGCGCCAGGTCCATCTCCTGCTTGATCCCCTCGATCCGCACGCTCAGCTGAGCCACCTGCTGACCCTCGGGGTCGAAGATCTCCTTGTACTTCGTCATCACGCCCTGGATCTGCTGGAGCGTCTGGATCCGCCGCCCCTGCGCCCGGCGCTGCTCCTCGTAGGTCTGCCCGTCGCGGATCTCTTCCAGATCTCGCCACAGCCGCCCCATGTCCACCTCCTGCGTCGGACGCGGGTTGATCAGCTCGAACGCCCGCTTCACGTCCTCCTTGCGACGCTCCAGCACCTCCTGCGCCTTGGGCTTCTCGATCTCCTTCCAGTTCCGCTGCACCCCGAACGCGAACGCCAGGTCCTCGACCGTGTCGCACGTCCCCTTCGACAGACCCAGGTTCCGCGCCCACTCGGCCTTCAGTTCCAGCTGGTCGTTCCCCTCCGTCTTCATCTTGTCCTTGTACTGGCCCTGGCCGTTGTCCTTCAGGATGATCCAGTTGGGGTGCTCGGCGTAGTCGTCCTTGGTGGGCTCGCGCTCCAGGACCACCGGCTTGCCGCCCTCCATCCGCACCACCAGCCAGTTGCTCTGGCGCGCCAGCGCCCGCACCACCGCCACGCCCACCTCGCCGTACCCGCCCTTGATCGGGATGCCCTCGGCGTGGCCCAGACGCAGCGAGATCTGCTTCTCGTTCACCATCTTGTCGCCGAGATCGAACTTGTCGAGGTCGTTCCCCGCCCCCTTCACGATCCCGTCGCTCTTCCAGTACGACTCGGGCGACAGCATCGGCAGGAACCCCGCGCCCCCCAGCGCCTCCTCCACCCAGAACACGATCCGACGCCCCTTCTCGAACTGCTTCTCGAACACCGGCGCGAACTTCTCCGCCGCGAAAAACCCGTCGAAACCCTGCCGCGGGCTCGTCTCAGACTTGATCTTGAACACCACGATGTTCTTCTGCCGCATCTCGTCCCGCACGTTCCCCGACGAGTCCAGGTCGTTGAACTCCTTGTCCACCGCCTCGAACACCTCGACCATCGGCGTCACCGAGTAGTCCCACCCCAGACGCCCCTCCAGGTTCACCACCATGATCTTTGCCGCGTCGTCCTCGGCGGTCGCCGTCGGCGCCACCTTGTCCTTGAACGGGTCGTCCTTCTTCTTGTCCTTGTCTGCGGCCTTGGGCGCGATCGACGCCGACGCCTCCGCCGGCTGGTCACGCTTGATCTCGACGATGTCCGACTTCTGGTACGTCGTCTTGACCGCCGGCATCCCCGGGAACTCGACCATCATGGTGACGCTGCTCGCCGTCTCCTCGACGATCTGACCCTTCACCACCATCCCGCCGTTCTTCGACAGGATCAGGTGATCCTGCGTCTTAGGCGCTTCCTTCGACGCAGCGGCCTTCGCCTCCGCGGACTGGCTCTTCGCAGCGTTGTTCTCCGCCGCGAACGCTCCCGGCGTCAGCAGCGGCGCCGCCATCACGCTCAGGCCCAGCGCGCACACCGCACCCAGACGACGCAGAATCGACGTGCTGTTCATGGTCACATCTCTCAGGAGGCGTTGAGCAAACCGCCCCGCGCAGCCGCGGGACGCAAAATGACCCATCGGGGCCTCCACGGCCCCGCCATGTTCGATACCGGCGTCCCCCCCGCGGGGTTCGCCTTTCCCCACGCGGAGAACCACATCCGTTCAGAATCCGCACAGTATAGAACACGCCCCCGGAGCGCCCCAATCCAAACCCGTGCCTTTCAGCCCTCCAACGCCTCCATCGCCTCGCCCCCCGCCCACCGCTTCACCAGGGAAATCCCCTCCTCCCGCGTGGTCAATCGATCCTCCAACTGCATGTCAAACAGCCGTTCCAACCACACCCCGAAGACCGGCCCCGGCCTCAGCCCCCCTGCAATCAGGTGATCCCCCGTCACCAGCGGCACAGGCCAAAGCCCGCTCGCCGTCCGCTCCAACTCCCGCACCCGCGCCTCCACCCGCTCCGCCGCCGCACCTGACCGGGCCCGAACCAGCTGCATCGTCGCCGGGAACCACGCCGACGCCGCCGCCCGCTTCTGCGCCG
>JAFLCM010000140.1 GCA_017303565.1 Planctomycetota bacterium | reverse complement strand
CCGCCGCCGTCGCCCCCAGTCCCACCACCAGCGCCGCGACCGCCACGCTGGCACCGACCACCAGCGCCCGGTTGCGCCGGGTGAACTTGCGCACCTGGTACCACGCGCTGGGCGGGCGGGCCGCGATCGGCTCGTCGCTCAGGAACCGGCGCAGGTCGTCCGCCAGCGCCGCCGCCGATTGGTACCGGCGATCCCGGTCCTTCTCGAGCGCCTTGGCGGCGATGGTCTCCAGGTCCCCCCGCGCCGAGGACAGCACCGTGCTGAGGGACGGCGGGTCGGCCTCGGTCACCGTCCGCAGCGCGTCCGCCAGCGCCTTGCCCGAAAGGTCGTGCGGCAGTCGCCCGGAGACCAACTGATACAGGATCACCCCGAGCGCGTACACGTCCGTCCGCGTGTCGATCCGCGCGGGGTCGGCCTCCACCTGCTCGGGGCTCATGTACGCGAGCGTACCGATGAGCGGGCGATCGCCGGTGGCGACGAGCGTGATCTGCGGGTTCGCCCCCGAGCCGGAATCGACCGCCCGGGCCACGCCGAAGTCAAGAATCTTCGGCTGGCCCGCGGCGTCGACGAGGATGTTGCCGGGCTTGAGGTCGCGGTGGATGACGCCGCGCTGGTGCGCGTGCTCCACCGCCTCGCACACGCGGCGCATCAGTTCGAGCCGCTCGCGCTGCGCCAGAGCCGCGGCGTTCGCGTGCTCCAGCAGCGCCCGCCCCTCGACCAGTTCCATGGCGAAGTACGGCTGCGGGCCCAGACCCGTGTCGAACGTGCCCGCCTCGATGATCTGGGCGATGCCGGGGTGCTTGAGACGCCCGAGCATCTCGGCCTCAAACTCGAAGCGGCGCAGCAGCGCCGGACCGGCGAGCCCCGGGCGGATCACCTTCAGCGCGACCTCGCGGCTGGGCCGGCTCTGGCGGGCCCTGTAGACGACGCCCATGCCGCCCTCACCGAGGACCGACAGAATCTCGTACCGCCCCACCGTCGCGCCGACCGCGATCGCCGCGGGCGCGAGCCGCGCTTGAGCCGCGATCCCCGCCGCCTCGGTGGGCGGGCGGTCCAGTGGGCCTTGGTGGGTCGTGCCGACCACGCGGAGAAAGCGCTCGACCTCGGCGCGGAGTTCCGCGTCCCCCTTGCAGGCTTCCTCGAGCGCGCTCCCCCACCGCTCGCGCGGAAGGGCGTGCACCCGCTCGAAAACCTCCTCGACCTGTCGCAGGCGTGCGGTGTCCATGAGTGGCGTCGAGTGTCCGGCCGCGGTTCAGGCGGCGGCGTCGCCCTTGCTCAGTTCGGCGTGCATCCAGGCGCGGGCGAACGCCCACTCCGATTTCACTTTGTGCTCGGTCATGTTGAGCGCCCGCGCCGTCTGCTCGATCGACAGCCCGGCGAAGTATCGCAGCATCACGATCTGCCCCTTGGTGCGGTCGTAGGCATCGAGCTTCTCCAACAGGTCGTCGATCGCCAGCATGGTGTCGTCGAGCGGCTCGGCGGAAAGGGCGGAGTCTGAAAGCGCCTCGCGGGCCCGGCCGCCTCCACGCTTGTCGGTGGCCCAGGCCCGGGCCCGGTCGACGAGGATGCGCCGCATCGCCTGCGCCGCCGCCGCGAAGAAGTGCCCTCGGCTGTTCCAGGACACGTCACCGTCTCCGACCAGCCGCATGTACGCCTCGTGAACCAGCGCCGTGGGCTGGAGGGTGTGCCCCACCCGCTCGTTGGACAGCTGGGACGCGGCCATCTTCTTCAGTTCGTCATACACCAGAGGCAGCAGCTCGTCGGTGGCGCTGGGGTGGCCTTCTCCGGCGCGTTCGAGCAGGCGCGTGACCGTGTGCGCGGCGTCGCCGCCGGGATGGCCTGAACCTGGGGGGTTGGGGCGGCTTGGGTTCACGCGGGCGGGCCCCGGGGTGCGAGCGCCGGGTATTGTGCGCCGGACGCGCCCGATGGGCAAGGATCGCGGATGCCCTTCGGAGTTCGAGACGGCCAGGGCCGCCGTTCTCGGTCGAAGCCCGCGCGCGGTCGGGTCCAGATATCATCCCCCGATGAGCACAGCGGCTTTCGCTCTTCCGCAGCTGGAAAACCCTCGCGAGAAGTGCGGCGTGTTCGCGGCGTGGGGCGAGCCGCACCCGGCGCGGCTGGCCTATTACGCGCTCTATGCGCTGCAGCACCGCGGACAGGAGTCGGCGGGCATCGCCACGACCAGCGGGAGGGCCATCGAGCGCCACGCCGACATGGGCCTGGTCGCCCAGGTGTTCGACACGGCCACGCTGGCCCGACTCGACGCCCACGCCCACGCGCGGCCAGGAACACCGGGCGGCGCGATCGGGCACAACCGCTATTCCACCACCGGCGCGTCCAGCCGTCAGAACGCCCAGCCCTTCACCTGCTTCTTCCGGCACGGATCGATGGCGATCGGGCACAACGGGAACATCGTCAACGCCGCGGAACTCCGGCTGATGCTTGAGGAACGCGGGCACGCGTTCAACACTTCGAGCGATACCGAGGTCGTGCTCCAACTCATCGCGCACTGCGACCAGGGCAGCGCCGCCGACCCCTTGGGCGACGCGCTTTCGCGGCTCAGAGGCGCGTTCAGCCTCGTGGTCCTCTACGACGACCGCGTGGAGGTCGCCCGCGACCCCTGGGGCTGGAGACCGCTGGTCATCGGGCGCGGGCCCCACGGCGGGTGGGTCGCCGCCAGCGAGACCGTCGCACTCGACGTCATCGGCGCGACCTTCGAGCGCGAGGTCGAGCCGGGCGAGATCGTCACGCTCTCCGACGCGGGCGTGCGCTCGCGCCGCTTCGCGCCCCCAGCGGAGCGCCTGGCCCACTGCGTCTTCGAGCACGTCTACTTCGCCAGCCCGGCCAGCACCGTGTTCGGACGAAACGTGCAGTCCTCGCGCGAGCGGATGGGCGAACGCCTCGCCGCGGAGTCGCCCGCCGACGCCGACCTCGTGGTCCCGATGCCCGACTCGGGTCGATCCGCGGCGCTGGGTTTCGCGCGAGCCAGCGGGCTCGCCTATCGAGAGGCGATCATCCCCAACCGCTACGTCGGCCGCACGTTCATCAAGCCCACCGGCGAGGAACGCTCCGCCGCCGTCCGCCTGAAACTCAACATCGTCACCGAAATCATCGCCGGTCAGCGCGTGGTCGTCGTCGACGACTCGATCGTCCGCGGCACCACCACCCGCAGCAAGATGGACCAGCTCCGCGCCGCGGGCGCGAGGGAGATCCACCTCCGCATTTCCTGCCCGCCCATCCGCCACCCGTGCTACTTCGGCGTCGATTTCCCCGACCGCCAGCAGCTCGTCGCCCACGGGCGTGAGGTCGAACAGGTGCGCCAGGTGCTCGGCGTCGACAGCCTGGCGTTCCTCTCGCTCGACGGGCTGCTGGGCGCCGTCGGCGCCGACCCCGCCGCGTTCTGCACCGCCTGCTACAGCGGCGACTATCCCATCGACATCGGCACCGGCACGAGCAAGGAAGCCCTCACCCGCGGCGCCTGATCTCCCGCCACCGATCGGCCCCACCACCCCAAGGAGCAATCGACCCGATGATCCTCGAGCACCTTTCGTTCCGGGTCAGAGAAGGCGGCCAGGGCTCCTTCGAGCGCGACTGGTTGCGCCTGCGGTTGCTCCTGACAAGCCACCCCCACTGCCTCTCGGTGCTGCTGCAACGCTGCGTGGAGGACCCCCGCCGCTACCTGGCTCGCATCGAGTGGGACACCGTCGCGGGGCACATGGAGTCATTCCGGGGCTCCGAGGACTACCGCCGGTTCCTCGAGATCTTCAAGCCCCACGTGGACGGCGACGCCGAGATGGTTCACTTCGAGAATGTGACGCCTCGCGGGTAGGCGCCCGCAACGCCGCTTCCTCCCCCCCACGCCCCACCGGCCACGCCCGTCACAGCACCCGCGCCGCCACCGGGTAACTCCCCAGCACCGTCAGTTCCGAGCAGTGCGTCGAGGCCTCCTGGATCGCCGCCGCCATGACCGGGTCGTTGCGGTGGCCCAGCGCGTCGATGAAGAAGGTGTACGACCAGTTGACGCGACCGCTGGGCCGCTTGTCGATGTGGCTGAGGTTGATGCCGGCGCTGTCGAAGACCCGCAGCACGCTCACCAGCGCCCCCGGCTTGTCGGGCGTGTTAAACATGATCGACGTCTTGTCCTTGCCCGTCGGGTCGGCGTGCTGCTTGCCGATGACCACGAACCGCGTGATGTTGTTCGGGTCGTCCTCGATGCGCTCGAACAGAACGTCCATGAAGTACAGCTGCCCGGCGAGCGTGCTCGCGATCGCCGCCGCACCGCAACTGGCGTCCGCGTCGCTCTCGGCCCGGGCGATCTGCACCGCCCGGCTGCTGCTGGGTGTGGGCACCAGCTCCGCCTTGGGGAACTGCGTCGCCAGCCATTGGCGGCACTGGCTGAACACCTCGGGCTTGGAGTAGATCTTCCTCACGTCGCGCGGTTCGCAGTTGGCGAGCAGCGCGTGATGGACCTCCAGCAGCACCTCGGCGCAGATGCTGATCTCGCCCTTGCTCGCCATGAACGCGTTGAGCGTCTCGACGATCCCGCCGCCGATGGAGTTCTCGATCGGCGCCAGCCCGTAGTGGCAGTGCCCGCGCCGAACCTCGGTGAACACGCCCGCGATCTCGTGCATGTCCTCGAACGACACGGACGAGCCGAACTGCTTCACCGCCGCCTGGTGCGAGTACGACCCGGCCGGCCCCAGGAAGCCGATCCGCAACGGGTGCTCCAGCGCGAACGAGCCCGACATGATCTCACGGTACACCGCCTCGATCGTCTTGCCCGGCAGCGGCCCGGCGTTCGCCTGTGTCACGCGCCGCAGCACCGCCTGTTCCCGGGCCGGCGCGTAGATCGGGGCGCCCGTCGCCCGCTTCACCCTCCCCACGTCGACCACCAGTGACGCCCGCTCATTCAACAGCCGCACGATCGACTCGTCCAGCGAGTCGATCCGACGGCGCAGGTCGTCCAAAGACGGCAGGGCGGGATCGGATTGGTTTGGAGTCTGGCCGGGTGGATGGGGCATTCGGGTTCAGAAGAGTACGGGCCGCCCGCCGCCCCTGCCGACATTGCAGAACGGCGCGGCACGCCCGGCGAGGGTGTTGCCGCGCACTATCGGCGTGAACGCCCCGACCCTCGACAATCTCCTCGGCCCCGGTGCCCCGAGCACGCTCGCGTCCGCCATGGACATGGGCCTGCTCGACCAGACGCCCCAGTGGGCCCTCGCCGCCATGGGCGTTCTCGGCGTCGTGATGTGGCTTTTCGGGCACGCTTCGCTCAAGGCCGGCTTCGGCCTCATCGGCGCACTCGTCGGCGGCCTCGCCGGCTACGTCGTGCCCGAGGCGATGGGCGTTTCCATCCATCCCGGGATCGGCGCGATGCTGGGCGCGGGCGTGGGGCTGGTCGCGGCGCTCGCGGGGTTCCGGCTCTCGATCGGCATCACCCAGGGCGCGGTCTTCGCCGCCGCCGCCGCGGTCGCGGTGTTCCTCGGGGTCTCCAACTCCTCGCTGCGAACGCCGAGCGTTGAGGCCTCCACCGCGCCGAAAGACCTCGAACTCCAGGTTTCCGTGGTTGATCCCGATGAACCGACGCCCGCGGAGCCTTCGGACTCCACCGTCGCCGAAGTCCGCGAATGGCTGAAGTCCCACGCCGGCGCCGCCGACCACGGCCTGGACCACCCCGGCATGGACAAGGTGCGCGAAAAAGCGGCGGAACTGGTCGCCTCCTCGAAAGAACTCGCCGACCGCGTCCGCCCCGCGTGGGAGGAACTGCCCCGCGCCGACCGCACCGCGGTCAGCCTCGCCGCACTCGGGGCGGGCATCGTCGGCCTCGGGTGCGGCCTGTTCTTTCCCAAGCGCAGCGCCGGGCTCGTCACCGCGCTGGGCGGCGCGATGCTCTGGCTCCCCGCCATGGGCGAGATGCTCCGCCGCTCCAGCGTCGCGCCGCGGCTCCTCGACGACGTGGGACCCAGGGGTCTCGTGGTCGCGATCATCGCCGCCACGGTTATCGGGACCATGATTCAGTGGGCCATGACCAAGCGCCCGGCCGATAAAGCCTGACCCCGGCGGAAGTCCGGGGCCTGCTCCTGTCGATGCGCGCGGGGGACTCGCGACGCCCGACTCTTCGAGACCCTCCGATCATGCTGCACTTCGTCGCATCGATGGTGCTGTTCGTGGCCGCCGCCGGCCAACCGGACGTGACGGTCGACCTGCGCGAGAACGAGACGGTCGAAACCACCGCCGCCCCCGCGTCGGATGAGCCGGCCCTCGAAGAGGCTCCGGCGGAAGGGATGGACACGCGCCTGGGGCGGGCGCTCTCCGGCGCGGGGGTCAACCCCTTCACCGAGATGCGCAAGTCGCTCAACGGCAAGTGGGATTTCCTCACCGACCCCAAGTCGCTGAACCAGGTGCTGTCGCAGGTCCACATCGTGTGGGCGTCGATCTTCATCATCGTCGGCGGGCTGTGCGTCTTGAACGGCTACCGGTGGCACAAGGGCCTGATCCTCGTGCTGGCGGCGATCTCCGGGATCTACGCCGGCACCGTCCTGGGCGAGCGGATCGGCGGCACCAACGTCGTCGCCGCCTGCGCCGCGGTCCTGTTCGCGGT
>JAFLCM010000014.1:1838-15898 GCA_017303565.1 Planctomycetota bacterium | reverse complement strand
GAGCGGCGGCGGGCGAGCGGGGCGGGCGTGGGTCGGGATCGCGTGGGTCGGGATCGCGTGGGTCGTCTGCGAGCCGTCCGAAGGCGCGGGTTTCGGCGGGGCGGAGTCCGAGGGCGCGGGGAGATCGGGGGGCGGCGCGGCCTCAATCGGAGCGGGAGACGCCGACGGGGAAGACGCGGCCGCGGCGTCCGAATACGCAGCGTTCGTTCATCAAGAGTTCGTCCTCCGGGGGCATCAAGCGGGATGCCCGGAAGCCCGGCACCAAGCCGCGGCGGCCGACGGCGGCTGCTGCGGCGGGGGCGGTGCTGATCGAGCCGAGCGAGGACGCGGGGCCGGGGATCCGGCTTCAGAAGGTGATGGCGGCGGCGGGGATCGGCTCGCGGCGGCTGTGCGAGGACCTGATCGAACAGGGGCGGGTGCGTGTGAACGGGCACGTGGTGAACCGGCTGCCGGCGTGGGTGGACCCGCAGGAGGACGAGGTCGAGGTCGCGGGGCACGTTCTGCCGAAGCCGGAACGGCACGTGTACGTGATGCTCTACAAGCCGCGGAACACGGTGAGCACGCTCAGCGATCCGGACGGGAGGCGCACGGTGTCGGACGTGGTGCAGCACCCGTCCGGGGCGAGGCTGTACCCGGTGGGCAGGCTCGACTACGACACGATGGGGCTTTTGCTGCTCACCAACGACGGCGAACTGGCGAACCGGCTGACGCACCCGCGCTATGGGGTTCATAAGACGTACCGGGCCCTGGTGCGCGGGAACCTGACGGCGGAGGCGGTGGCCCAGCTCGAGCGGGGCATCTTTCTGGCGGAGCGAAAGGAAGGGCGAACGGTCGGCGCGGAGCGGACGGGCGGGGCGCGGCTGGAACTGGTTAGGTCTGAGAAGGACCGCTCGGTCATCGACATCACGCTGAGCGAGGGACGGAACCGGCAGGTGCGGCGGATGCTGGCGAGCGTCGGCTGCCTTGTGAAGAAACTGGTGCGGATCCGGATGGGGCCGATCCGGCTGCGCGGGGTGGCGCTGGGGCAGTGGCGTGAACTGACGCGGGATGAACTGCGGGCGCTGCGCGAGGCGGCGGGGCTGGTGCGGGCCTCGGCGACGGGCAAGAAGGGCAAGCCAAAGGGCGCGAAGGCTGGGGCGGCGACGATCGATGCCGACGGTTACAACGTGATCATGCCGGGCGAGGCCGGCGCACTGGGGGCTGAGGCGCGCGGGGCTGAGGTTGGCATGGACGAGTTCGACGAGGGGGGCGTGTGGTAGCCCGCGCGATCGGACGAATCCGGGCGCTGGTGCAGCGGCTGGGGCAGGGGATCACGCACCCGGAGCAGGAGCTGGACCGCCTGCAGCGGTTCGTGGTGTTCCTGTACGACCTGTCGCGGCACGGGGGGCGGCAGTTGGTGCGGGACAACGCGCCCCTGATGGCGGCGGCGCTGGCGTACCGCACGCTGTTCTCGGCGGTGCCGGTGATGGTTCTGGCGCTGGTGGTCGCGCGGAGTTTCTACGGTGTGGAGGGAATCCGGCGGGCCGTCGAGAAACTGATGGACTTCACCGGGATCAACGAGTTGAACGCGGTGACGCTGGCGGAGGCGGCCTCGCAGACCTCGACCGGGGCGGTCACGAGCGAGCAGACGCAGGTGGTGGTGACGCAGTTGGTACAGCAGTGGGTGGACAACGCGGTGACGCGGATGACCACGCTGAACTACGGGGCGATCACGGCGATCAGCGTGATGGTGTTCATCTACGCGGCGCTGATCCTGTTCGTGCAGATTGAGGAATCGTTCAACACGGTGTGCCAGGCGGCGCGGGGGCGGCGGTGGATCACGCGGCTGACGACGTACTGGACGCTGCTGACGCTGGGCTCGGTGGGGGTGATCGCGTCGGTGGCGATCACGCGCGTTTGGATCGACGCCACCTCGGCGCTGCCCGGTTGGGCGTCTTGGGCGACGGGGCCGATGCAGTCCCTCGGGAACGTGGCGGTGGTGTGGCTGCTCCTGCTCTTCGCGTACACGCGGATGCCCAACACGCGGGTGCGGCTGCGTCCGGCGGCGTTCGGGGCGCTGGTGGCGGCGGCGCTGTGGGAAGTGGGCAAGTGGCTGCTGGTGCTGTTCGTGCGGAAGACCGCCGGTGGGCAGCTGGAGGTCTACGGGTCGCTGGCGCTGATCCCGATCGCGCTGTTCTGGGTCTACTGCATCTGGCTGGTGGTCCTGTTCGGGCTGGAGGTCGCGTGGACCATCCAGACGGTGGGGGAGTCGAAGCTCCGCGAGCGTGAGTCGGCGGAGGCGAGGAAGATCAGCGCGGTTGATCCGACCGCGGGGGTGGTGCTGATGCGGCACCTGGCGGCGGCGTTCCGCGACGGGAAGTCTGTGGACACGGACGACCTGGCGCGGCGGGCGCGGCTGCCGGAGGTCTTGGTGCAGCAGGTGATGGGGAAACTCGTCGAGACCGGGCTGGTGCACCGAGTGGTGAAGGGCAACGACGACGACGGGCTGGCGCTGGCGCGCCCGCCGGAGTCGATCCTGCTGCGAGAGGTCGCCGAAGCGACGATGCGCTTGGCGCCCGCGGCGGCGGACCCGGGCGGGCAGGACGAGGCGGCGGGGCTGCGTGCGGCGATGCTCAAGGGGTTCGAGGATCGGCGGCTGGCCTGAGCGGGCGTGGCGTTCGCGCTATCGCGGACGCGTGAGCACCAGCAGCGGGGCGCCGTCGGGTGATTCCTTGAAAAGCGAGAGCGTGTCGCCCGAGAGGGTGAAGCGGGCGGCGAGGTCGAGGGCGGCGGTGAAGTCCGCTTCCAGTTTCATGCGCTCGGGCGGGCCGGCGCGCCGGGTGGTGGCGATCGGGCCGACGCGGAAGCCGCCAGAGGGGACGGCGGCGGGGTCGAGTCTTCCGCTCATGCGGTTGACGCCGGTGTAGCCGGAGAGCGCGCCGTCGGGGGCGATAGAGAAGCCGACTGGGTCGGGGTCGCCGGGGAAGGCTGGGGCGGGGGCGCTGTGGATGGTCGCCAGCGTCCAGTTGCCGGCGAGGTCGTTCATGGTGGCGCGGGCGGTGGGTTGGAGCTCGGGTTGGTCCGGCTTCGCGGGCCGATCGGGGTTCGCGTGCATGTCGGGCGACGACGCGCAAGACGCGAGGCAGGCGGCGAGGGTGGCGAGGGTGAGGCTGGGGGCCGGATTCATGGAGGTCCTTTCAGTTGCCGCGGTCGCGCAGCGTTTCTTCGGCGGCGGCGGCGTTGGCGCGGAGGTGGTCGGGGTTGATCGTGCCGACGACGACGGAGGTCACACCGTCGGCGGTGAGTGCGAGGCGAAGGGCGTCCGTGAGGGCGGCGGCTGAGCGCGTCGCGGAGGCGCTGCCGCTGGCGAGGGCTTTCTTGACGAGCACCGCGGCACCGCGTTTTCCAGCGGTGCTTGCGGCGGGGAGGTCGTGCGGGTGGCCCGCGTTGATGGTGAGCATGACGGCGTCGCACTCGTTGGCGGCGCGGAGGGCGCCCTCGGGCGTCTTGGTGCTGATGCCCCAGGCGCGAATGAGGCCTCGCGATTTCAGGGATTCGAGGGCGGGCCCGGCGGCGTCGAGGGCGTGGGCGTCGTCGCCGTTCGAGTGGATGAGCACCAGTTCGAGGCGATCGGTGCGGAGGCGTTGGAGGCTGCGCTCGACGCTGGCGGTGATCGCGGCGGGGGAGAAGTCGAAGGTTGAGGCGCCGTTCTCGAAGGACTCGCCGGCCTTGGTGCAGAGGATCCAGCGGTCGCGGGGCGCGACGCGAGGGAGCAGTTCGCCCAGGCGAGATTCGGAGACGCCGTAGGCCGGCGCGGTGTCGATGAGGTTGATGCCGAGGTCGGAGGCGGCGCGGAGCAGCGCGAGGGCCTCGTCGTCGGTGGGGAGGGGGAAACCCTCGGCGTACTTCAGGCCGTGGTTGCGTCCGAGTTTGACGGTGCCGAGCGCGAGCACGCTCGCGTGGAGTTGCGTGTTGGCGAGGGGTCGGGTGCGCATGGGCTCTTCGAGATTCGAGTGAAGCGGGTTGTGTGGCGGGCGGCGCGCGGTAGAGTGCGCACGTTGCGCCGCGGGGCGTGATCGGCGGGGCCCCCGCTCGGGCCTGAAGAGTCCGGTTCGGATGAACCGGGACCGGAGGATACGGACATGGCCAAACGCACGGTGATGCGGAGCAGCGCGGGCAAGAAGTTGTACGCGGTGCGGAACGCGGACGGGACGTTCGAGGACATCCAGTCCTACGCCAAGGCTCACGCGATGGACATCAAGCGCGGGAGCAAGGCGGAGAAGGGCGCGAAGAAGAAGGCCAAGAAGGCGGGCAAGAAGACCGCCAAGAAGGGCGCGAAGAAGGCGGCGAAGAAGACCAAGAAGAAGGCGTCGAAGAAGTAGGCTTCGTCAGCGGCCGCTCCGATCGCTGACGGGTCTCGTTGCTGGAAGTTCGGTACCGCGCGTTTCGTCACCTGCCCGCCCTGTTCGCGGGCTTTTTCATTGCGCGGGTTGGGGGATGGGCTGCCGCGGTTCGGCGGTCGGGCAGGAACGCCGCAGATTCGAAGGATTCGGGGGCCGAAAGCCGACAGTCTTGAGCCGGGAGTGGGCGGCCGCTACCATTTCGCCACTCACCTCTGCACCCGGAGCACCTTCGATGTCCACGACGCTCGCCGCTTCGCCCGCGCTCAAGAGTCTCGCCCTGAACGGGGGTACGCCGGTGTGCGAGAAGCCGATCCCGCCGGTGTCCGTGCAGATCACCGAGGACGACATCAACGCGGTGGTGGGGGTGATGCGCTCGGGGATGCTGGCGCAGGGCAAGAACTGCCTGGCGCTGGAGGAGGCGTTCGGCAAGATGACCGGCGCGAAGCACATGATGACGTGCGCGAACGGCACGTGCGCCCTGCAGTTGGCGTATGAGCCCCTGTTCCAGCCGGGGGATCACGTGCTGGTGCCCGCGTGGACGTACGTGGCGACGGTGAGCATGGTGGTGGCCCGCGGCGGCGTCCCCATCTTTTGCGACGTGGACCCCGCGACGTACAACATCGACCCGGCCGACGCCCGGCGCCGGATCACCCCCAAGACCACCGCGCTGGCGTGCACGCACCTCTACGGCAACCCCGCCGACATCGACGGCGTGCAGGCGCTGGCGAAGGACAAGGGCCTGAAGGTGATCTACGACGCGGCGCAGGCGCACCTGGCGACGTACAAGGGGCGGGGGCTGGGCGAGTTCGGCGACGCCGTCACCTACTCGCTTTACGCGACGAAGAACATGACCACCGGAGAGGGCGGGTTCATCTCCACCAACGACGAGAACCTGGCGAAGGACATCCGCCTGCTCCGCTCGCACGGCGAGACGCAGAAGTACATCCACGGTCGCGTGGGCTACAACTACCGGATGACGGACATGGAGGGCGCGCTGGGTCTGAGCCAGTTGCAGCGTCTGCCGGCGAACAACGCCAGGCGCCGGGCGAACGCGGCGGCGTTCGACCGGGCGATCGCCCAGATCGACGGCCTGTCCGCTCCGACCGAGACCCCGGGCGCGGTGGGCATCTATCACTTGTACCCGGGGCGGGTTGACCCGGCGGCGTTCGCCAAGCCCGGCGACGGCTCGTCGGTGCGCGATCTCTTCGCCAAGGCGCTCAACGCCGAGGGCGTGGCGACCGCGATCCACTACCCGCGTCCGGTGACGCGCCAGCCCGCGTTCGAGAAACTGGTGAAGGACTTCCCGCCGGTGGCGGACCGCCTGGCCGAGACGCTGTTCTGCATCCCGGTGCACCAGGGGTTGACGGACAGGCAGGTTTCGCAGGTGTGCGAGGCGCTGAGCAAGGTGGCGGCGGCGCTGCGCTGAGGTTCTTGACACCCGGCGGCGCCGCTCACTCTTCGTCGAAGCCGGAATCCACCAGTTTCTTCAGCTCCTCGGCGGCCTTGTCGGCGTCGTCGCCGGCGGCGGTGATCTCGAGCTCGGTGCCCTGGGTGGCGGCGAGCATCATCATCATCATGATCGACTTGCCGTCGACGGGGTCGCCCGGGCTGTCGTCGGTGCGGCGGACCGTCACTTCGCTGGCGAAGGTGGAGGCGAGGTCGACGAACGCCATCGCCGGGCGGGCGTGAAGGCCCAGCCGGTTCTTGATGGTCGCGATGGACTTGGCGGTTCCCAAAGGGGGTAGGCGTCAGGCGGGAAGGGTGCCGTTGTCGGCGTCGTCCATGAGGGACAGGACCTCGTCGACGGTCGAGGCCTGGCGGAGGAAGCGCCGGAACGCGTCCTGGCTGAGGTTTTTGAAGATGATCTCCATGGCCCGCAGGTGGGCCTCGGGGTCGTTGGCGGGGCTGACGAGCAGGAAGACCGAGTAGACGGGCTGCTTGTCGAGCGCGTTGAAGTCGATGCCGCGCTCGCTGACGCCGACAGCGGCGGCCATCTTCTTGCTGCCGCTGAGCTTGACGTGGGGGATGGCGACGCCCTTGCCGAAGCCGGTGGATCCCTTGCGTTCGCGCTCGAGGACGGCGTCGAGCATCGTCTTGCGGTGGCGGGCCTCGATGGTGCCCGAGTTGATGAGCGCGTCGACGAGTTCGACGATCACCTCGTCGCGTTCGACGCTCTTGAGCCTGGGGACGATCGCGCCGCTGGACACGATCTCACGCATCTTCATGAGGAGAATCTCCAAAGCCCGGCGGCGTGGCCGCGGGTTCAGGACGCGGTCGAGCCCTTAGTGCTTGTTGTTCTTGAGCCGCTCCTTGAAGTCGGAGAGCTGGCGGTGCAGTTTGTCGACGGACAGGTCGATGCACTCGTAGACGTCCTGGCCGCTGGTCTTCGCGACGAAGTCGTCGTGGTGCTCGACGTCCGCCCGGATCTCGACCTCGACGTGGTCGGCCTTGGGGCGCTCGATCACGACGGAGATGGACTGCACGCCGTCGTAGTAGCGGGGGAGTTTCCCGGCCTTCTGCTCCGCGTACTGCTGGATCGCGGGCGTCAGGTCCATGTGCTTGCCGGTGACTTGGATTCGCATGGAGGCTCGTCTGCGGTGGGGGCCGGGGGGAGGCGGCTCCCCGAGGCCTGTGGAACAATCGGTGAGGCCCGAACGTGTCCCGTTCCATCGGGGTCGGGCGAGAGAACCCTCATGGTACCCCCTTCCCCGCGCTCCCGGTCGGGGGAGGGGGAATGGTGGACCCCCAGGGGGGCCGACCGGCGGGGGGTGAATCCGGGCGAAGTCCCTCGGCGGAACACCCGCCGACCGATTCCGGCGTTGACCGGCGTTGTTTCCTGCGGAGAATCGGGCTGGCATGGAGACTTCTCATTCCCAACCCGGTGCCGTGGTGCTGTTCGACGGCGTGTGCAACCTGTGCAACGCCTCGGTGCGCTGGTTCATGGAGCGGGACCGGAAGGGCCGGCTGCGTTTCGCCTCGCTGCAGTCGGCGGCGGGGCGGCGGGCGCTCGAAGCGGCGGGAGCGCCGCCGGACCTTCCCGACAGCATCGTGGTGGTGCGGGACGGGAAGGTGCTGACGCGCTCGGACGCCGTGTTGGCGGCGGTGGGGCTGCTGGGGTTCCCGTGGGCGCTGCTGGCGGGGCTGGGGGTGTTGCCGAGGGGGCTGCGGGACCGTTTGTACGACTTCGTGGCGGCGCGGCGGTACCTGTGGTTCGGGAAGCAGACGGTGTGCGCGCTGCCGACGGGGGAACTCCGCGGGCGGTTCCTGGAAGATGGGGATGCGCAGGAGCCCATCATTGCGGGCGCGGCCGCGGGGCCGGTCGGCGGCGGCGTGGGGGCTTGGGTGCTTCGGCTGGTGATCGCGTATTTCGTGCTTTACTTCTTCCCGTTCCCGCTGCAGTTCGTGCCGTATGTCAACAAGGTCGCCGACCTGTGGACGGACGCGAAGTACGCCGTGGTGCCGTGGGTGGGGAAAGCCGCGTTCGGGGTGGAGATCACGAACTTCCCGGGCGGCAGCGGTGACACGCTGTACAACTACGTCGAGCTGGCGGTGTTCGCGGCGGCGGCGCTGCTGGCGAGCGTGGTGTGGACGCTGTTGGCGAAGGGTCGGGGGGTGTCGCCGCGGACGCGCGACACGGTGACGACGTGGCTGCGGTACGCGTTGGGCGCGACGATGCTGTCGTACGGCTTCGCCAAGGTGATCCCGACGCAGATGCCGGCGCCGGGGCCGGACCGGTTCATCGAAACCGTGGGTGACCTGTCGCCGATGGGGCTGTTGTGGCTGTTCGTGGGATCGAGCACGCCCTACCAGGTGTTTGCGGGGCTGGGGGAATTGGTCGGGGGCTTGCTGCTGCTGTTCCGGCGGACGACGCTGCTCGGCGCGATCGTCGTGACGGGCGTGATGACGAACGTGGTGGCGTTCAACTTCATGTACGACGTGCCGGTGAAGCTGTACTCGTCGCACCTGCTGCTCACGGCGATCTTTTTGCTGGCCCCGCACGCGGCGCGGCTGGCGGCGGTGCTGGTGCTGAACCTGCCGGCCCAGCCGGTGGTGCTGCGGCCGTTCCCGATCCGGAGGGTGTGGGCGCGGTGGACGCGGGGGATTGTCAAAGCGGTCGTGGTGCTGGCGCTGACGATCGGGACGGCGTGGGAGTCCTATTCGTACGCGGTCGGCCCGGGCGGGCCGCTGGGGCCGGCCAAGCCCTGGCACGGGGTGTACCGCGTGGAGTCGTTCTCGCTCGACGGCGTGGAGGGCGGGGCGCTGGCGGACGATCAGCGGTGGGTGCGGGTCGGGCTGAACTCGATCGGCATCGGCGCGATCCAGAAGGCCGACGGCACGGCGCGGAGGTCGGGGATGGTGCTTTCGCTCCCGGGCGAGGACGGGAGCATCGCGGCGTTCCTGAAGATCACGCGTCGTGGGGAGCCCAAGCCCATCACGCTCGATGCGGCGGCGCCGGAGCCGGGCGTGATCACGCTGGCCGGGGATTACGAGGGCAAGCGGCTGGCGGCCCGGCTGCGGCGGATCGACGACTTCAAGCCGCTGCTGACCTCGCGCGGGTTCAACTGGGTGCAGGAGTTCCCGTTCAACCGCTGAGGCTCATTCAGGCCAGTTGACCGACCAGCAGCACATACCCGTCGGGGTCGTGGACTCGGAGTTCGCCGGCGGGCATGTGGGGCGGGCGGCTGATGTCAAAGACGACTTCGAGGCCCGAGTTTTTCGTGTTTTCGAGTGGAGCGCCGGTGAACCGGCCGGCGTCGGCCGTTCCGGAGGCGAGCAGGTGCTCACGGAGGGTCCGCACATCCGGGGTGTAGAAGTAGAGCAGGACGGCCTGCTGGGCGGCGTCGACCTTACCGCTGGCGCGGGCGAGCATGAGGCGGGCCTTGCCCGCTTCGAGCATGGCCCAGATGGGCGTGCCGCCGGGGGCGAGGCGTTGGCGGGCGATGAAGCCGAGCCGCTCGTAGAAGGCGATGGAGCGGTCCACATCGGCGACGTGGGCCATCGGGATGAGGTCGTTGACGTGGGGCGTCATGGAGAGCGGAACGGGGTCTTCGGGTCAGACTTGGCGGTTGGCTGGCGTGATTGGGAATCATCCGCGCCGGGTTTCAGACCGGATGTCCTCGAGCGTCGCCTCGATGACCTCGAGTTTGCGGGCGATGGCAACGATCTCGGTCTCGGCCTTGACGTTCACCTGGAAGTCGAGGTCGGTCCGCATGCGGTCCTTCTCGCTCTGGCGGTTCTGGCTGACCATCACGAAGATCGAAAGGAAGATCGCTTCCAGGCTGACGACCATGGTGAGCAGGCCGAAGGGGAAGGGGTCGAAGGCGAAGACCTTGGGCGGGTGCTCCATGAACGCGCCGATCACGTTGAGCAGGATCCAGGTGCCGAACCAGGCGAGGTGGAAGAGCGTGAACCACTGGCTCGCGGCGACGGTGGCGATGACATCGCTGACGCGCTGCCAGAGCGTGACCCGCGACTGCTCGAAGACCTCGTTGGGGTTGGCGGTGCGGCGCAGCACCTCGTTGGTGGTGCGCTGACGCTGGCCCATGACGGCGAGCACGTCGAGCGCCGCCGAGGGGTGCTGCAGCAGGAACCGCTGGAAGGTCAGGCGGTTGAGCGCGAGCAGGACGGACGGCTCGGTGGCGCGGACGGTGGCGGTGCGGACGCCGCCGTCGAGCAGGCTGATCTCGCCGAAGAAGCCCCCGGGGCCGAGAGAGGCGATGGTGACGTGCTCGCCCTTTGAGTTTGGGACGGTGACGACGACGCCGCCGGACTCGACAAGGTAGAAGGTGTCGCCCTTGTCGCCGAGCCAGAAGACGGTCTGGTGCGGCTGGACGTGCTCGGGCGTCATCAGGGCGCGGAGTTCGGCCTGCTCGCCGGTCTCGAGCCGGGCGAACAGCGGGATGTGCGAGAGCGGGCCCTCGTGCTCGACGCAGACGATCTCGTCGGGCGTTCCCTTGAGGAAGCCCTCGAGCTGCGCCGACAGCTCGGACATCTGCGTCTGATGGGGGTCTCGGGCCTTTGAGGTGGGCATGAACGGCAGGAGGATAGTCATCGGTGGGCTCGCTCGGGTTGCGGTACGATGCCGCTCGACGGGCGCGGGGTGTGCCGGCCGCGGGGCCCGCCCGGGACTCGACTTCTTTCACCGGAGGTTCCGACGATGGGCGTGGTGCTGTTCCTGTTCGCTCTGGTGCTCGCGGTGGCGCTGCTCGTCGGGGCGACGAAAGCGCCCGCGGCGGTGCGCCGCCCGGCGGCGTTTCTCGCGCTGGTGATCATCATCGCCGGCGCGGTCTCGACGCCGGTGGTCTACGTCGGGGAGTCCGAACTGGGCGTGGTGGTCAAGACCGCGCTCGGCAAGGCGTTGCCGCCCGACAAGATCATCGCGACCAGCGGCGAGATGGGCCCGCAGGCCAAGGTGCTTTCCCCCGGCTGGCACTGGGGATACGTGCCGTTCATTTACAAGGTCGAAACGTTCCCTGTGACGCGGATCGAGGCGGGCGAGGTGGGGATCCTGCAGGCCAACGACGGCAAGCCGCTGCCCACCGGGGAGATCTACGCCCCCGAGTGGGCGTCGGGCACGCTGGAGAAGATGATCGACGCGGAGCACTTCTTGGGTGGCGGCGGCGGGTTCCGCGGGCCGCAGTCGACCGTGCTCACGCCGGGCGTGTACCGCCTGAACCCCAAGTTGTTCACCGTCAAGACGGTGAAGGTGACCAACATCGCGCCGGCAACGGTGGGGGTGGTGAAGTCGAACGTGGGCGACCTGCCGCCGGGCGTGGCGGGCGCCTCGGGGGTCGCGATGCGGCTGGTGGACCAGGGGCAGCGCGGGCTGTGGCGGCAGCAGCTCGATCCCCGCCAGTACTACCTGAACACCGACGCGTACGAGGTGACCGTCATCAACACGGCGGCGCAGGTGGTGCAGTACACCGCGCACAAGGGCAACGAGGGCAAGAACGCGAAGTCCGAGTCCGAGGCCGAGGAGCGCGAGATCAACGTGCGTTCCAGCGACGGGTTCACGTTCCCGGTGGACGTGCGGGTCGAGTATTTCATCGAGCCGCAGAACGCACCGACGGTGGTGGCGACGGTGCGGGACGACAAGGACGGGCTGCAGCGGGTCTTGAACTCCGCGGTGCGGGCGATCTTCCGCAACTCCGCCGAGGGCATCAAGGCGCTGGAGTACGTGCAGCAGCGCTCCCACCAGGAGAAGATCGCGCTCGAGGCGCTCCGCAAGGACATGGTGCGCTACGGGCTGACGATCCAGGCCGTCCGCATCGGCAACGTGGGGGACCAGGAGAGCCTGGGTAAGCTGCTGGAGACCCAGACCAACCGCGCCATCGCGCTCGAGGAGCAGACCACGCTGCAGGAGCAGCAGCGCACCGCGGAGCAGCGCAAGGCCCTCTCCCGCACCACGCAGGAGGCCGAGGAGGAGAAACGCCTCGCCACCGCGAAGTACGAGGTGACCATCGCGGAGGAGAACAAGCAGAAGAAACTCATCGAGGCCGAGGGCGAGGCCAAAGGCATCGAGATTCGGGCCGAGGCGCAGGCCAAGGCGTTCACCGCGATCGCGACGGCGATCGGCCCCACCAACGCGGCGATGCTGGAACTGCTCAAGGTGGTGGGGGAGCGGAACATCAACATCACGCCGCGGGTGTTCGTGGGCGGGGCCTCGGGCGGCTCGGGGGCCGCGCTGGTGGGCACGATGCTGGACTCGCTGACCGCCCGGGACGAGGCGATGGTTCCGGGCGCTGCCCCGCCCGGGGTCAATCCCAGGATTACCAACCCCGACCCTCCTCCAGCCCCCGCGAAGCGATGAGCGGGCGGTTCGGGGCCGGGTGGTTTCCCTGAAGGTCCTGAAACCGCGGTCCGCGACGGTTCGGTCCCTCTTTGGGGTTGACGGAGGGAACACCCGAACGCCGGGTGCGAACAGATTGGCGCCGGACGGTCCTCTCTCGGCGCCCCGTGACGGGCGCAACCGTGCGTTTCGGTACCCCCGGCGTTGGTCGCCCTGACTTGAGGCACAATCGTTCATCCTCGGACCCGCTTTCCCCGAACGATGTTCGTCCGGGACCGTTGACACCCCATCGGGCCCCGAATACGTTCTCGCCCGTCCAGAACGACGGAACCAAGGCGTCCGGGGTGATGTCGCGGGGTTCGCCCATCAGCAGCCAAAGGCCACAACCCGACTCGGGAGAGGGCACCAAACTCCCCATGCCCGACGAGCGTGGGGCGTCGGTGGCGGCGTCCGATTCCGGACCCAAGCCCTCCGACACCCTGGAGATCCTCACCGGTCAGGCCGCGAGCCAGACGGGCAGCAAGGCCGGTTCGGGCGGTGACTCGCCCGCTTCGGGCAGCGGCGTCGGCTCGATGGGCGGGTCTTTCTCGGGTTCGAAGGTCCCGATGCCCGGGAACCTCGACACCATCCTCGGGCAGATGGTCGTCGAGCAAGGGCTGGCGACCAAGGAAGAGGTGGACGAGGCCGCCGGGGCGCGGACCTCTGGCGCGGCGTCCGGCAAGTCCCTCGCGGAACTGCTGATCGAACGCCAGTTCGTCACCGAGAAGCAGCTGTCGCGGCTGCGGTCGCAGGCCGAGGCCGAGCGCTCGAGCCAGCAGATCCCCGGGTACCACGTCATCAGCAAGCTGGGCGCGGGAGCGATGGCGGCGGTGTTCAAGGCCAAGCAGTTGAGCCTCGACCGCATCGTGGCGATCAAGGTGCTGCCGCGGAAGTTCAGCGGGAACCGCCAGTTCATCGAGCGGTTCTACGCCGAGGGCCGGGCCGCCGCCCAGCTCAACCACCCGAACATCGTGCAGGCCTACGACGTCGGGCAGGCGGGTGAGTTCCACTACTTCGTGATGGAGTTCGTGGACGGGAAGACGGTCCACGACATCATCACCGACAGCAAGCGATTCGGCGAGAACGAGGCGCTGGACATCATCATCGCGGTGGCGGACGCGCTGCGCCACGCCCACGACAAGGGGCTGATCCACCGCGACGTGAAGCCGAAGAACGTCATGTTCACGCCGCAGGGCGTGGCGAAGCTCGCCGACCTGGGTCTGGCCCGCGCCATCGACGACAAGGAAGCGGCGATGGCGGAGAAGGGCAAGGCGTACGGCACGCCGTACTACATCTCGCCCGAGCAGATCCGGGGCGAACTGAACATCGGGCCGCAGGCGGACATCTACTCGCTGGGCGCGACGCTGTACCACATGGTGACGGGGAACGTCCCGTTCAACGGGAAGAACCCGACCGAGGTGATGCAGAAGCACCTGAAGGCGCCGCTGGTCCCGCCCGACCACGTGAACCCGAAACTCAGCGCGGGCATCAGCGAAGTGATCGAGATGATGATGGCCAAGAGCCGTCGTCAGCGGTACAAGAGTTGCTCGGACCTGATCGTGGACCTCAAGGCGGTGCGGGCGGGCGAACTGCCGCCGATCGCGCACAAGGAGGCCAGCGTGGCCGCGCTCACCGAGGTGGCGGCGGCGGCCCAGTCCGCGCCGACGACCATCGTCGAGGACCGCTCACGCCAGCCCTCGGCGTTCTCCGACCCGAAGGTGCAGAGGCTGCTCTGGTACTCGGTCGCGGTGACGATCGTGGCGGTGGTGATGACGATCATCGCGATTTCCGCGATGGCGATGGGCGGGAACTGATCGCATTCTGTTCGTATCGAGGTGGCTTCGGACGGC
>JAFLCM010000014.1:0-1822 GCA_017303565.1 Planctomycetota bacterium | reverse complement strand
AAGCGCTGAGCGTGCGCGCCGGGGCCGGCGGAGCGGCGATTCCCGAGCGCCGCGGGCGGGGGCGGGCGATATGATGTTGCCGTCCCGACGTTCGCACCTTCCCCTGAAAGGCAGCGTCCCATGGGCCTCGATTTCGCCATCGATCAACTGTTCGCCACGGGCTGGAGCGCGCTGGACACCACCGGCTGCGAGTTCCACGGCGGGCGCTGCTACCCCGGCCTGGGTCGCGTGATGCGCGAGTTCGCCGCGGCGGGGGCGGACCTGTCGCTGCGCCGGATCGACCTGTTCGACTGCTTCCGCGCCGAGTGGCGCGACGCCGCCGGACGGGCGCTGGGCGGCGTGGTGGGTCAGACCGAGATCGAGGCGGCGGTGTATGCGCTGGCCCAGTTCCGTCGCGCCGCCCACGCGGTGACCGCCTGAGGCTTATCCTGCCCGCATGAGTGACCTCGCGACGCTGTCGATCGAAGGGCGGATCGCCACGCTGACACTGAACCGCCCCGACAAGCGCAACGCGCTGTCGCTCGACCTCTTGGCATCGCTGCACGAGAAGGTCGATCAACTGGCGTCGAACGCCGGCGTTTCGGTGTGCGTGGTGACGGGCGCGGGGGCGACGTTCTGCGCGGGGATGGACCTGAAGGCGGTGCTGAAAGAGCCGGGGGCGCCGCTGCGGCTGCTCTCGTCGATCGCCGAACTCACCATCAAGATCCGGAGGCTGCCGCAGGTGACGATCGCGCGGGTGAACGGCGCGGCGATCGGCGGCGGGTGCGGGCTGGTGTGCGTGTGCGACATCGCCGTCACGCACGCGGACGCGAAGCTGGGTTTCCCAGAAGTTGACCTCGGCGTGTGCCCGGCGGTGGTGGCGCCCTGGCTGGTCCTGGCGATCGGCGCCGGGCGGGCGCGCCGGGTTCTGCTCGAAGGCGGAACCATGAGCGGGCACCGGGCGGCGGAACTGGGGATGGTCGAGGAGGCGGTGGAGCCTGAGCGCTTGGACGGCGCGGTGAGAGAACGAGCGGAGCGGCTGGCGAAGGCCGGCCCGAACGCGCTGCGGGCCACCAAGCGGCTGCTGCACGACCTGGAAAGCGAACGCCTGGAAGCGGCGGTTCGGCGCGGGGCCGAGGTGTCGGCAGAGGTGATCGGCGGGGCGGAGGCGCAGGCGATGCTGGGGAAGGTCTACGGGGGGTAGGCCCGCCCGCTTGAAGATCACGGCGAGGGGTGCTACCCTTGTGCCCACATCTCGGGTACCTAGCTCAATTGGTAGAGCACCGCATTGAAAATGCGGGTGTTCCCGGTTCAAGTCCGGGGGTGCCCATTCAGTCTGACTCGGTCCCCCCGAGCGGGAATCAGCCCACAGGAACTCAGGTGAGTTTCTGGGGCTGACTGTGTTTTTGGGGTCTTTTCCGCTGGAGCCGTGTCGATTCTTGGGTCTCAGGTCCTCGCGCCCGCAATAGGATGGCCCGAGCCGCGTTGCGCACCGTGGCTTGAACCATGGCGGCGTGTGGCTCGGGCACCGGCACGGTGCGTGCCGGGCCGGCCCCCGACCTCCGCCGCTCGTGACAGGGAGGTGCTTCGTGTGCACCCGAAAGTTGGTCGCTTCCAGCGCGCTCGCCTTGGTTGCTCTGGTGGGATGTGCGTCGCAGACTTCGGCACCGCCCGCTTGCGTCGCGCCGTGCCGGGCGATGCAGAGCGAAACCCCCGCCCCGCGTGGCGCGGGCCCGCGCACCTCCGAGGCGCTGAGGTCGGCTCTCCAGGACGAGCGGAACGCCCTCGCGTTTTACGAGGCGGTGATGGACGCTCACGGCACGGTGCGTCCGTTCGCGAACAT
>JAFLCM010000139.1 GCA_017303565.1 Planctomycetota bacterium | reverse complement strand
TTTCGCTTGCCTTCGAACTCAACGCCCAGGCCCGCCAGCGCGTCACGACCAGTAAACTCAATGACGTGGTCCGCTCGATCCTCACCCGGCGCGGGCCCAGCAGCCGCCTCGGCTCCCGCGTGAAGGTGCTGTACGTCTCGCAGGTCGAGGTCGCCCCGCCCACCATCGTCCTGGTCGTCAACCACCCGGAGATGTTCACGCAGGAATACGAGCGGTACATGATGAACCGCTTCCGCGAGGAACTGCCCTTCCGCGAGGTGCCGATCCGACTCATCATCCGCGAGCGCCGCCGCGCCGAACTGAAGGACCTCCTCAGCGGGCGCCACCGCATCGGGTCCCACGGCGAGCGCGTCGAGGCCCCCGCCGACGCCGACCCCAACGCCGACGACCGCCTCATCGACGAACTCATGAGCGACGACGCGCCCGGGCTGGGCGAGAACGACGCCGACTCGTTCGTTCTCGAAGGCCTGGACGACGACGAGCCCGATGGGGCGGATGACGACGCCGACGAACCCCGGGTGCGCTAGCCAATAGCCGATACCGATGCCCGCTGTTGTTCGGCGACCACGGGTTCATTTGCCTTCGTTTATTTCCATTTCAGCCATTGCGGTCTTGTTTTATTCTGTTGCCCATCTCGGTGCAGCGATTCACCTCTGGGACATGTGAGATTTTCTGCAACCGAAACCGCTTGCATGTATTGACGTTTTTGGATGTCTCGATAGATTCCCGGCGTCGCGGCAAGGGCAGCGCCGCGGCTTCGGCGAGTGGAAGAGACACGTCACCTTTCCAACTCCGCCGACTCGGTTCCAAGGTCCGAACCCCTACGTCTGGCCCCGGCCCGCGCGGTCATCCCGCGACGCCTGCGCTCGCCGTCTGCGCCCAGCGGATTCGTCACCCCGTTGAGCAACCTGTGCCGACCGGCCCCCGATGGGGCCTGGCGTCGAACCGTTCGAAGAAGAGGAAGAGACAATGAAGAGCTTCGCCCTGTCCGCCCTGGCTATCGCCGCTGCGTCGTCCACCGCCTTCGGTGCGTTCACCATCACCGACGGCAACGCGACCATGACCAGCAGCAACACCCCGAACTTCCCCAACAGCACCCTCTCGACCGCGGACTTCCGTCCCGAGGGCGGCACCAGCACCGACCACCTGTTCTATTACAACTGGTCCTACCGCGCCCTCAGCGCCGGCTCCACCGGCATCCAGTCGTTCTCCAACCTGACCTCCCCCACGGTGGTCCAGGCCGGCAACACCGTCACCTTCACCTGGTCCAACAACGGCCCCGGCTCGCTGGGCTCGACCCGCTTCGACGCGGTCCTGACCATGGTCATCACCGACGGCCCCGTCACCGGCCACGCCAAGATGGACGCCACCCTCGTCTTCACCGCCGCCTCCACCAACACCGCCCCCACCAACTGGTCCATCTTCAACGGCCATGACTTCGACGTCTCCGGCACCACCGGCAGCGATGCGGTCACCGTGAACAACACCTCCGCCGTCGAGTACACCCAGACCGACACCGCCACCGGCTTCTTCGCCAAGGCCCAGGGCTTCGGCGCCAGCCGCTACCAGGTCGGCGGCTCGTCCACGATCCGCAACCTGCTCACCGGCGGCGGTCTCACCAACCTCAACAACACCGCCTCGGCCGCCGCCGGTGACAACGCCGGTGCCTTCCAGTGGGATGTCAGCGGCCTCGCCCCCGGCGCGTCCGTGACCATCCAGTCGTCCTTCCTGGTCGCCCCGACCCCCGGCGCCGCGGGCCTGCTCGGCCTCGCCGGCCTGACCGGTCTCCGCCGCCGCCGCGCCTGATCTCGGCGCTGCACGCTGATTCCGCTCAAGGGCGGGCCACCACGGCCCGCCTTTTTTTCATGCGCTTCACAGTCCCCGATCACCACGCCCCAAACAAAAAACCCGCCGCTCCGGTTGAGGAGCCGCGGGTTGCAGGTGTGCGGCTTTGGTGGTGGTCGTTCGTCGCCCCCGGCCCCATTGAGGCCCGGCGCGACAGCCGCTGAGGTGGTGAACCCCGCGGCCCCGGAACACGACGGGGCGCGCGGGTGCATGAGCCTTTCGAGCCTGAAAAGGCGCCCCGCCCGCCTGCGCGGCGTGGTCCGCGGCCCGCGATCACTCGGGCCGAGGACCCTGGCCTCCCGCGTCCGTGCGGCTTCGCCCACCGGACAAGCGGAACGGGGCCATGGTTCGAATCCGTTCGAATCACCTTTCGCGCCGGCCCCCGGGCTCTCGCCCAAAGACGCGGCGCATGGCTCGTCGAGAAACAACTGGCGCGGGCCTTCCGTGGCCCAATCCCGATGCCCGCCTTTCACGGCGAACCTGGGAGTCTCTCTCCGATCACTCAACGCCCGCGGGCGTTTTCTCTTTCTCTCTCCACTCGACCGAACTCTCTCTCACCGATCCCTCGGTCCGCGGCGTTCGTCCGTGAACGCCCCGGCCTTCGGGCTGCTTCCCTCAACGCCCCGGCTCAACTTCCCGGGGCGGGAGATCTCGTCTGTTCACCCCTGCTTCTTGGCGCTCGCCCGCGCCATCAGTTCGGGGAGTTGTGTCAGCCGCTGGGCCTGCGTGGCCTTCCACTGGGCCCGGTCGCGGATCTCGAGCCGGTCGCCCGCGCCGATGAGGATCACCTCAGGGGTCAGGCCGACCATCTGCAGCAGGGACTCGGGGATCCGCACCCGGCCCGCGTTGTCCAGTTCCAGGCGCTCGGTCAGTCCGAAGAGCGTCGCCTGGAGTTCCGCCTCGTCCTCGTCGGGGGTCAGCGTCAGGGGCTTCGCCGCCGCCCGATCCTGAAAATCCGTCTCGGTGTAGAGCCTGATCAGCCCCTGTTTGACCGGCATCGCGTACCAGGCGCTGCCGTGCTGTTTCTCGGACCACTGGGAACGAATGTGTGCGGGGATGGCCAGCCGATGCTTGGCGTCGATCGTGTGCTCGTACTGGCCGGTGAAGAGCAAGGGTCCTCCGCGCCACGGTTTCGGGGTCTGATCGGTTCTGCTCGTGGGCAGGCCGGGGACCTCGGATCGATCTTCGACACGCTACCCCACTTTGCCCCACTTTGCAACAAAAAGTGCGTTGTCCACACGCCCTCCACCGAATCATCCCTTTCCGGGCTCCAAGGTCGCGCACCGGTCGAATCCTGATGTCTCCTTTGGGTGTCCCCCGGAACCGTCCTCGGCCGTCCGCCGAGACCTTTCACCGGGGCGGGAGATCGCCACGTTTGACCTATGGACCCCTCCGAGCCCCCGATCGAGTGCCCCCCGCCGCCGGCGGCGCGGGGGGCGCCGTTCCGTCGTTGATCCAGGCGGCGCTGGGCCTGGTGCCGACCGACGTGTTCGTCATCACCGCCCGCCTCGATCAGGTGCGCCTCGGCGTGGTGGTGACGCGGGTGGTCCGCTGCGCCGATGCGCCGCCCTGTGTGGGCGTGGCGCTGATGAAGGGTCACCCCGTCTCGCCGCTCATCCGCGACAGCCGGGCGTTCGCGCTGTGTGCGCTCGCGCCGGGCGAGAGAGTGCTGACCCGGATGTTCGAGCAGGCGCCCCCGCCGAGCACCCCGATCGGCGGCGGCACTCCGGCACCGATCGTGTCAACCGGCGCACGCCCGGCTCTGGGCGATCCCTTCCTTTCGCTCGATGTGGAGTGCATCGAGACCGGCGCGCCGGTGCTGCGCCGATCGCGGTACGCGCTGGACTGCCGCGTCGTCATGCACCTGGACTTCGAGGCCGACCACGAGCTGTACATCGGGCAGGTGGTGGGGGCGCGGGTGTACGAGAGCGTCCCTTCGGCGTCGCCTCCCTCCGGCAAGAGCCGCAACGGGAAGGCGTAACGCCCCACGCGGGCCGCGTGAGTTGACCCCGAGGGCGCTTGCAGGTTCCATTCCGTCCCACGCATGTGCGGGATCGCCGGCATCCTCCGTGTCACGCCGCCGGGCGAAGCGCCCCAGCCGATCGAGGATTCCCTGCTGGATTCGCTCGACCACGCGATCGCGTGGCGTGGCCCGGACGGGTCCGGACGTTTCCGCGACCGTGCCGTGAGGTCCGACGGCTCGACCGTCGAGGTCGCGCTCATCCACCGGCGCTTGTCGATCATCGACCTCGCGTGCGGGGCGCAGCCCATGGTGTCCGCGTCCGGCGAGCGCCCCGATGAGGGGCCGGTCGCGGTGGTCTTCAACGGCTGCGTCTACAACCACCGCGCACTGCGGACCGACCTCGAGCGCGCCGGGCGCCGCTTCGCCACCGACCATAGCGATACCGAGACGCTGATCCACGCGTGGCGCGAGAGCGCCGGCGGTGCGGACGCCTTCGACGCCCTGCGCTCGATGCACGCCGTGGCGCTGTGGGACCGCGCCTCGGCGCGGCTGGTGCTCTCCCGCGACCGCTTCGGCGAGAAACCGTTGTTCGTCCGCCGTCTCGACGACCGCGGTTCGCTCGTGTTTTCCAGCGTGGCCAGGGGGCCGCTGGTCGCGGGGGCAGAGCCGGACGTCGAAGGGCTCGCGGACTGGCTGGCGCTGGGCTTCGGCTCGCGCTTGCCGTGGCGCGGGGTGGAGAGCGTCCCGCGGATGCGCCCCGCGCCGCGGGCGCCGCACGACACGAACGAACTGACGCCCGATGCGCTCGACCGCTTGATCGAGCGGGCGGTGGCGCAGCGGCTCGAGGCCGATGTGCCCCTCGGGTGCTTTCTTTCGGGCGGGATCGACTCCTCGCTGGTGGCGCACCACGCGCGGCGCTTGACCGGGCGGCTCACGACCCTGTGCGTGCGCATGCCCGAGGCGGCGTACGACGAGTCCGCCCACGCGCAGCGCGTCGCCGACCATCTGGGGACCGACCACGTCACCCTGGACATCAGCGACAACGCCGCCGAAGACCTGGTCGCCATCGTGCGGGCGGTGGGGCTCCCGATCGGCGACTCGTCGATCCTGCCCACCTACTGGCTCTGCCGGGCGGCACGCACGCGGGTGAAGGTGGCGCTCTCGGGCGACGGCGGCGACGAACTGTTCTGCGGCTACGAGCGGTACCGGGCCGCGGCGTGGCTCAGGCCGCTGCGGGGCTTGGCGCGGCTGCTGCCCGCGGGTCTGCTGGATGAACGAAACCCAAAGCGCCACGCCGCCAAGGCCGCTCGCCTGATCCGCGCCGCCCGGGGGCTGGGGTACACCGACCTCATCGCGGCCTTCCCTGCCGAGACCCGCCGGCAACTGTTCAGCGCACGAGGGGACGTGTGCGAACGTGCCCTCTTCGGCGGGATCGACGAGGCGCGCCGCTTCGACCTCGACGAGTACCTGCCGGAGGACCTCCTGCGCAAGGTGGACACGGCGTCCATGCTCGCGGGCATCGAAGTGCGATGCCCGCTGCTGGCGCCGGAGGTCGCGGCCGCCGCGCTCCGCGTGCCCGTGTCGCGCCACCTGAAAGGCGGAAGGACCAAAGCGCTGCTGCGCGAAGTCGCGGCCCTGCACCTGCCCCCCGAGACCGTCAACCGGCCCAAGCAGGGGTTCGCCGTCTCCTTCGGGTCGTGGCTCCGGAACGACTTCGGGGGGTTGCGGAGCCTGCTGGACCACCTGCTGGAAAACCCGAGGCCCCTCGGCTGGGTGGGCGAGGCCCTGGGTCTACGCCGAGATGCCCTGAACGGGGTGATCGCGGAGCACATGAGGGGCGAGTGCGACCACGGCCAGAGGCTCTTTATCCTTATGACCATGGGGATTTGGGCGAACATGATCGAATCGGATTCGGCAAATGGCTGATAAAGGCCGCGACTTGCCGATCAAGATGCGGTTTATCCCGAATTCGGCTTGACCTGCCAGAAAAATGGTGTCATGCTGGGGAAACCGGCGGATTGGCAGCAACCCTGCTTTTTCGCAGGTCGTATCGAAGTTTGGGTCGTCTCAAACAAAGTTTGGGGTCGTCTCAAAGCAAGCGGGTTCATCAGGGTGTTCCCGAAACACCTGAGGGAGCGAGCGAGGGAGGTTTGAAGCGAGCGAGAGGGACGGGAGTCAGTGAATCGCCTCTCACTCTGGTCCGCGCCGGGCTTCGTGACCGGTCGCGCGACACGGGCCTTGCAGAACTGGCGTCCGGTCGGAACGAGAGAGCCGACCTTGGCAACCAGGAAGGCCCGTCAGGTTCGCAGGGTCGGCTCCGCTGGAGGAAGCCGACCCGCACGGGGCGTGTTCTCCGGAACAAGAACGCGCCGTGTGTCACGCGAGCCGGTGCGCGACGCCGCGGAACCCGGCGCGGAAGAGAGTGGGATTCGTGGGGCGTGAGCGACGGCCGGACACCGGCGCTCTCGGGCAGGGAAGCAGAAAAACGCACCGGCGAACGCCCGAAATGACGCCAGCCGGTTTGCAGCGTGAGTCGTGAGAGATCGAGAGACCGGGCCGAGACGATTCGGCCCGCGGGCCCCGAACAATCGCGGCCCCCGGAGAACGCCATGGACAACTCGAAGATCGGGCAGGCGATTTTCAACCTGGGTCAGTTGTGCGGGAACCCCCCGGCGTGCAACACCGCGCTGCTGCAGCGGCTCGTGGACATCGCGGCCTCGGCGCTGGGCGCGGAGTTCGTGGTCGCCGCGGTGTTCGAGCAGGGCATCGAGCGTCACGCGTCGCACGTCGCGGTCGCCGGCCCGTGGCCGATCG
>JAFLCM010000138.1 GCA_017303565.1 Planctomycetota bacterium | reverse complement strand
GATGCCGCCGATCACCACGCCCATGAACATGATCATGGCGGGCTCGATCAGTTGCGTCACGCTCTTGATGGTCTGGTCGAGTTCTTCCTCGGTGTTGTCCGCGATGCGGGTGAAGACCTCGGGCAGCCGGGCGGTGCGTTCACCCGCAGAGATCATGTAGGCGGTCGAGGGAGGGATGAGGCCGGAGCGCGAGACGGCGTCGGTCAGGGTCTGTCCGCTGGTCATCGACTTCTCGACATCGTCCCAAAGGTCCTGCCACAGCGCGTTGGCGGTGACGCCGCGGACGATCCGGACGGCGTCGATCAGTTGCACGCCGCTGGCCAGCAGCGTGCCCAGCGTCCGCGATGCTCGCGCCAGATAGAACTGGCTGAACATCTTCCCGATGACGGGCGAGCGGACCTTCATGACGTCGATGGCCCGGCGACCGGCACGGAAGAACCTCAGCGACACACAACCTGCGATCAGGGCGGCCATCGCAGCGACGATCCACGGCCAGTGGGCCAGCAGGAACTCGCTGACGTTCATGACGAAGCGGGTGATCGAGGGAAGAGCCGCCTTCTTGTTGGCGTAGATCTTCGCGAAGCGGGGCAGCACGAACATCACCAGGAACCCCGTGACCGTCAGGGCCATGGTGACCATGACGGAGGGGTAGGTCAGCGCCCCCTTGATCTGCCGAACGATCTTCCGCTCCTTGGCCATGTACTCCGAGACACGGCCGAGCATGGCGCCGAGCTTGCCCGACGCCTCGGAGGCCTTCATCAGGCTGACCATCAAGGGCGGGAAGGCGCGCGGGAAGGCCCGGATCGCCTCCGAGAAGTTCTGACCGCTGGTGATGCTGGACGCGACGTGGTCCATCACCTTCTTGAGGTTGCCCGATCGGCTCTGCAGCACGAACGCCCGAAGCGCCTCCGACAGCGGGACGCCGGTCTCGATCATCACGCTCAGTTGCGACGTCATCGAGATGACGTCCTCGCGCCGGATCGAGGCGGCGGCGTGGCGGAGGCGGATCAGTTCGTCGTCCTGCGCCACCGTGCCCGCGAGGGAGATCGCGGTAACCACCTTGCCCTCGCGCTGGACGGCGCGGATGGCCTCGGCCTGCGTCGGTGCATCGACCGTGCCGGGGACGGACTCCCCCGAGGCGCTGCGTGCCTGGTATTGGAATGTGGGCATCTGGCGGCTCCCGGAGGCGTCTAGATCGAAGAGGCGCGGATCACTTCGTCGACGGTGGTGATGCCTGAGACGGCCTTGGTCAGCCCATCCTCGCGGAGCGTGCGGTGAGCGGCGGTGACCGCCATGGCCCGCAGCACCTGGAGTGTCACCCCGGCCGCGATCTTCTCGAGCATCACCTCGTCGGGCACGAACATCTCGAAGATGCCCATTCGCCCGGCGAAGCCGGTGGCCCGGCATCGCGAGCAGCCCTGGCCGCGGAACAGCTCCTTGGGCGCGACGCCCAGCACCGTCTCGATCAGTTCGGCGCTGGCCCCGTCGGGCGGTGCGCTGTCCTTGCAGTGCGGGCAGATCTTTCGGACCAGCCGCTGGGCCAGCACGCCGCGGAGCATCGCCGCGACCAGGAAAGGCTCGATGCCCATGTTGGTCAGGCGTGTGACGGCGGAAATGGCGTCGTTGGTGTGCAGCGTCGAGAGCACCAGGTGCCCGGTGAGGGCGGCCTGGGTGGCGATGGTCGCCGTCTCGAGGTCGCGGATCTCGCCCACCATCAGCACGTCGGGGTCCTGGCGGAGGAGCGAACGCAGCGCCTTGGGGAACGTGAAGCCCGCCTTGTCGTTCACCTGGAACTGGTTGACGCCGGGGATCTGGGCCTCGACGGGGTTCTCGACGGTGGAGATGTTGATCTCGTCGGAGGCGATCTCGTTGATGGCGCTGTAGAGCGTCGTGCTCTTGCCGGAGCCGGTGGGGCCGGTGACAAGCACCATGCCGTTGGGCAGGTTGATGAGCCGGCGCCACGACTCCAGCATGTCCGGCACCATGCCCATCTTCTCGATCGACACGACCGAGTTGCGGTTGTCGATGATACGGATGACGACCTTCTCGCCGAACTTGCCGGGCATTGTCGAGACGCGGAGGTCGATCGGACGGGCGTCGATGGCGACGTGGATGTCGCCGTCCTGCGGCACGCGGCGCTCGGAGATGTCCATCCCCGCCATGATCTTGATGCGGCTGGCGACGGCGGGCATCAGCTGGTACGGGGGGTTGAGTTTCGGGATGAGGCGTCCGTCGACGCGGTAGCGCACGCGGGCGCGGTGGTCGCCGGGCTCGATGTGGATGTCGCTGGCGCGGTCCTGGATCGCCTGGTAGAGCAGGTAGTTGACGAGCTTGACGACCGGCGACTGCCCGGACATCTCCTGGATCGCGGAGATCTCCATCGCCTGCTGCTCGACGTGGGCGAACTCCTTCACGTCCACGTCGGCGTAGATGTCGTCGATCACGAAAACGTGGGCCGATGGCAGGTAGGCCTGCAGCGTGGCTCGGATCTCGGGCGCCGTCGCCGCGACGATCTGCACCTTCTTGCCGCTGATCCGGGCGATCTCCTCGATCAAGAAGAGGTTCGCCGGTTCGGCGACGGCGACCGTCAGCGTGCCGTCGACGCAGAACATCGGCAGGACCGTGTGGGCGTCGAGGAACTCGCGGGGCAGCAGGTCGATGGCCTTGGGGTCGGCCAGGCGAGGCGTGATGCGCGCGAACGGCACGCCGTAGGAGCCCGCGAGGCACTCCATGACCTGGGCCTCGGTGACGAAGCCCATCTCGACGAGCACCTCGCCCAGCAGGCGGTTGTTGCCGCCGGTGCGCTGCTCGGTCAGGGCCTGGTCGAGCTGCTCCTGGGTCAGGAGCCCCTTGCCGATCAGGACGTCGCCGAGTTGGAACCGGCGCTGCGACGGCGTGGCCCCGGGGCGCGATGCGGGCTGACCCGGCGTCGGGCTCACCGCATGCTCCTCACGGCGAGTTCGAGCGTGCCGTGGCTCTCGAGCGCGAGGTCAAGCCGCGTGAGCCGGAGGATCGACCGCACGGTGTCGTCGGGGTTGACGAGCCGCAGCTGGCCGCCCGAGCCGCCGATCCGCTCCTGAAGCCGCAGCAGCGTCTCGAGGCCGCGGGAGTCGATGAACTCCAGGTGCTCGCAGTCGAGGGCCATGTGACGGCAGCCTGCGGCGAGCCGCTCGTTCGTCACCCGCTCAAACTGCGGCACATCGTCGTGGGTGAACTCGCCCGAGAGGGTGAGCACCGTCAGGGTCTCGTAGTCCTGGAAGGAGAGTTTCACGCGGCCTCCTTCTGGGTCGCCGGGTTCTGGGAGGCGGGGGCCTTGCCGAGCGACGGGCGGCCGAATCGGTCGTCGCCCGCCGTTGCCTGGCGGTGGTGGCGGGCCACCATCTCGTCGTAGGTGGAGAAGTCGAGTGTGAGGAAGACCTTCGCGAGCGCTGGGTCGAACTGCGTGCCGGCGCCCTTGCGGACCTCGCCGAGAACCGTTTCGCGGTTCATTGCGGCACGGTAGGTGCGGTTGCTGCTCATGGCGTCGAACGAGTCGGCCAGCCCGATGATGCGGGCCATGAGCGGGATGTCCTCGCCCGCCAGACGGTGCGGGTAGCCGCGCCCGTCGAAGCGCTCGTGGTGGCTGAGGACCCCCGGGAGCACATCGCCCAGCAGCGGGATATCGCGCAAGATGTGCTCGCCGATCTCCGGGTGCTTCTTGATGAGGTCGAACTCCTCGTCGGTGAGGCGCCCGGGCTTGCAGAGCACGCCCTCGGGCACGCCGATCTTGCCGATGTCGTGCACCAGGCCCGCGATGCGGATCCGCTCGGCCTGCTCGCGGCTCATCCCGAGCGCCAGCGCCAGCTCCGCGGCGAGGTGGGCCACCCTCTCGGAGTGACCGCAGGTGTACGGGTCCTTGGCGTCGATCGAGGTCGTCAGGGCCTCGAGCGTCCCGAGGAACATCGCCTGCTTGTCCTCGTACAGCCACGCGTTCTCGAGCAGGACCGAAAGCGAGCCGGCGGCAGCACCGATCATCTTCTGGTCCGACGAGGATACCAGCCGGTCGTCGCCCTGTTTGGCGGAGGCCAGGATCCCCCCCACCACCACGCCGCGGTGCGAGACCGTGTGCACCAGCACCTGGGCGTCGGGCGTGGCGAGGCCGCTGGAGGACGCGCCGTCGATGATCGAGCGACCGTCCCTGGCCGCTTCGCGCACCAGTTCACGGGCCCGCGGCGCGAAGTCGCTCGCTGGCGTCGGGGCTTCGCCGCTCACGATGGTCTGGGCCTGGAGCGAACGTGCCTCAGGGACTTCGTCGAGGAAGCACGCGGCGATCCAGCCGAACGACAGCACCGCGTGGAGCTCCTCGCACGCCAGCCGGACGAACCGGAGCGGCTCCTCCAGCGCGTTCATCGACTGCCCGAGGCGGTACAGCAGGCTGATCTCTCCGTAGCACTCGGTGAGCTGCCGCGAGAACTGCATCACCTTCTGCTCGGCGTCGAGGGCGCCGCGGAGATCCTCGTGCATCCAGCCCAGCATCCGAGCCACCGCCTCGGCATCGTCGTCGCCGAACCGTGCGACCGGCTCGATCGCCTTGCGTGCCGCCCGCGCGTCGAGCATGGCCGCCTGGCACGCGAGCAGGAACTGCTCGCTGTCGAGTGCGCGGCGAGACAGGATCATCGCCACCGACACCGCGCCGCGCCGGCGGCGGTGCTGGTCCGACAGGGGCACGAGCGTGCAGCCCGGAAATGGCTGAGCCGGGCGCGGCTCGTCGCTCCCCTGCCACTGCTGGACCTGCTTCTCGATGAGGCGCTCGATGGCGGCGCTGGCCAGCCACTGCCCCACCACCCCCGGCTCGTTGGGCGAGGCGAGGATGTGGCCGGTGGCGCTGTAACGCCACACCGGCACGCCCAGTTCGCGGCAGCGGTCTCGCAGGGAGACGTGCGCCGGTCGGGCGCTCGCGGGGCGGGGATTGGACGCGGGGGCGCGGTTCACGCGGCCTTGGCCTCCGGGATCGAGTTGTCCGCCAGCCCGAGCGCGGCCTTGGCGTGATCGAGGACGTCGCGGGGGCTGAAAGGCTTGCTCATCACGCCCCGGATGTTGGTCTGCCCGAGTTCGGACTGGTCGAGCGCATAGCCGCGGGCGGTCAGCATCAGAACCGGCGTCGAGGCGGCCTCGGCGGAGCGCCGGAGCTTCTTCGCCAGTTCCAGCCCGCTCATGTAGGGCATCTGCAGGTCGGTGATCACCAGGTCGGGCTTCTCGGCCAGCGCGACCTCGAACGCCTCCTCGCCGTCACCGGCGGTGATGACGCGGAACCCCGCGTTGGTCAGTTTCAGCGCGACGACGTGCGTGATGTGCGCCTCGTCGTCGACGACCAGGATGAGCCGCGGATCATGCGCCATGGCGGTCGGTGCCTCCCTTGTACTCGTACGGGATGGTGAACCAGAACTTCGAGCCCAGGCCGACCGTGCTGGTGACGCCCACGCGCCCGGCGTGCACCGTCTCGACGATGTGCCGCACCAGGTTCAGGCCCAGACCGGTGCCCTTGGCCACCCGCTTGTAGTTCTCGATCCTGTAGAACTTGTCGAAAATCTTGTCGATCGAGTCGGGCGGGATGCCCAGCCCGGTGTCCGCCACCGTCACCAGGACCGACCGCGTGGTGTCGTCGTTCTCGACGCTCACCGACACGCGCCCATCCGCGGGGGTGTACTTGATCGCGTTCGAAACCAGGTTCATCATCACCTGGTACACGAGGTCGCGGTCGGCCTCCGCGGTGTAGATCAGAGGCCCGCTCTTGGCGGTCAGCGCGATGTTCTTCTCCTTCGCCGGGGCCTGCATGGTCTCGATGACCTCGCTCAGCACCTTGACGAAGTCCACCTCGGTGCGGTCGACGCTGACGATACCCGCCTCGATGCGGGAGATGTTCAGCATGTTGTCGATCATCCGGCTCAGGCGCTCCGCCTCCGCCTTGATGATCTTGTAGAACTCCTGGCGACCCGCTTCGTCCTGGGCCTCGGAGTCCAGCAGCATCTCGGTGTATGCGTTGATGGCGGAGATCGGCGTCCGCAGTTCGTGCGACGCCTGCGAGACGAAGTCGGACTTCATCTGGCTGATCTCTTTCTCGCGGGTGATGTCGCGCAGGATCGTCACCACGCCGCCCACGGGCGCGTCCGAGGGGGCGCCCGAGTGCCCGGGGATCGCCGCGAGCGTGACGTCGAAGCACGGCGCAGGTGAGGCGGGATTGTCCTCCGCCGCCGCGAGCCGGTGCTCGACGTGCTTCTCCTTGTTCAGAAGGCCCGACGAGCGCACTTCCTTGATGAGTTGACGCAAGGACGCGTCCCCCACCACCTGGTCGATGGGCTTGTGGATGGCGTCGTCGAGTCGGAATCCCAGCAGCCGTGCCGCCGGCTCGTTCGCCAGGGTTAGTTCGTTGAACGCATCGGTGACGATCACGGCGTCGCGAAGCGAGTGAAGGATGCCCTCCACGTGGTCGCGTTCCGCTTCCGCCACACGGTGCCGGATTTCCACCTGCTTCAGACGCGTTCGGAGGTCCTCGCAGTGCCTGCGCCACGCCTCGGCGACCCCGGCGGCGAACCGCGCTGCCGGCCCGAGCAGCCAGTCGTCCGGCGGCGGGGCCGCGGGAAGGGCCGCGTCGGCATGCGGCTCCAGC
>JAFLCM010000137.1 GCA_017303565.1 Planctomycetota bacterium | reverse complement strand
GCGTCACATGCTGAGCAAGGGCGGGGAGCCGGACCCGTTCATCCGGGTTCGGTCGGCGGGTGTGTCGGCGTACCCCGGTCAGGTTGCGACGCCCGAGGGGGTGGAGGCGCTGCGGTCGATGGGGATCGAGGCGGAGCCGCACCGGTCGAGCGGTCTTTCGCGGGAGATGATCAGGGGTGCACGGGCGGTGTTCGCGATGACGCGGGCGCACGCCCAGGCGGCGCGGGAGTTGGACCCGGCGTCCGCGGACAAGATCCGGGTGCTTGATCCCCTGGGTGCGGACGTGCCCGATCCGATCGGGTCGCCGCTGGGCGTGTACCAGGAGACGGCCCGTACCATTGCGAAGTTCGTTGAGGCCCGGCTGGGCGAACTGGGGCTTGTGAATCGTCCCGGCGCCGGGGCGGAGCGGCATTGAGCGAGGAGCGCAGACGGACCATGAAGATCGCCATCGGGGCCGACCACCGCGGGATGGAAGCGGCGACGAAGATCGCCGAGAGGCTCAAGAAGCAGGGCCACGAGGTGATCGCGCTTCACGTCCCCGCGGGGGGCGAGGCGTGCGACTACCCGGAGCCGGCGTGGGTGGTCGGGCAGATGGTGGCGAAGCACGAGGCGCAGACCGCTGTCCTGGTGTGCGGGACGGGCGTCGGGATGTGCATGGCGGTGAACAAGATCCCGGGCATCCGGGCGGCGAACGTTCACGACGAGATCACCGCCGAGATCAGCCGGGGGTCGAACGACGCGAACGTGATCTGCTTGTCGGCGGACCTTCTGGGGCTTCGGCTGATGGAGCAGGTGATCGACGTGTGGCTCAAGACGCCGTTCGCGGGCGGGCGGCATGAGCGGCGGCTGGCGAAGATCGCGGCGATCGAGCAGGGCAAGGACCCGCGGGCGGCGTGAGTGGGTCTTGGGTCTTGGGTCTTGGGTCTTGGGTCTTGGGGCGTGGGGCGTGGGGCGTGGGCCGATCGCGCTCAGCCCTGCAGGGCGGGGATGGCGGCGGCGGCCTTGGGCCACAACCACGCGAAGGTGCCGGCGGTGAGCAGGCTGTAGACCACGGCGTCGAAGAGCTTGCCGGGCAGCAGCGACCAGGGGTGGGCGTGCCAGATGCACATGGGCAGGGCGTAGCCCGCGTGCGCGAGCAGGGCGGCGGCACCGACGACGCGGAACACTGAAAGGTAGTGCGGCGCGGGGCCGAGGTTGGCGTGCGACGCGACGTAGGCCACAAAGACGCCGACGATCACGAGGTGGACGAACCAGAGCCCGAGCGTTCGCCCCATGCCGCAGTTGCCCTTCATCACGTAGATCATGGCCCAAGGCCCGGCGGCCATCTTGGCCTTGGTGGCTTCGGCGTTGTCCTTGCCGCCGTTGCACCACGGGAGCATGTAGACCCCGGGCTTGAGGGCGGCGGCGCGGAGCGTGTCGAGGAGCGGCCCCTCGGCGGCGGCGGCGCCCTTGTAGTCGTTCTTGTGGATGGGCAGGGCCATCCAGATGATGGAACTGGCGACGAAGACGATGGCGGCGCTGGCGAGGATGGGGAGCCAGAGATCGATGAGGTTCGACATGGTGCCTCGCGTTCGGATGGGTTGGGACACGTCACGCGGCGCGTGACCAACCGCGCAGGGTCGCAGAATCAACGCTCGATCGCAAGTGATTCCCCCGGCGAGCGGAACGGGCGAGACGGTGTCGGCGGGTGAATCGGTCACCGGCACTGGCCGCCGAATCGTCCGAGGAAGAACGCGAGGTCGGCGGTGTCGACGACGGTGTCGAAGTTGAAGTCCGCGGCGGGCGCGGGCCCACCGGGGATCGGCTGCTGGCCGAAGTCGCCGAGGAACTGCACGAGGTCGGGGGTGCTGACGACGCCGTCGGCGTTGAGGTCGGCGACGCAGGCGGGCGGGATGACGGCGAGGCCGCGGATGGTGGTGGCGCCGACGGGGCCGATGTCGGTGCGGGTGAACGGCGCGCCGCCGTCGGTGGTCTTGAGGCGGTGCAGGCGGTTGGTGAGGTAGTCGACGGCGTAGATGGCGTCGTCGGCGGGGTGGTAGGCGAGGTCTCCGAGGGTGACGCCGAGGGGGCCGAGGTTGTCGGTGATGCAGTTGACGATGCCGGACGCGGTGAGTTGGGCGACGCCGTTGGGGTCGATGGTGTAAAAGAGGCTGCGGGCGGAATCGAAGACGGTGTAGTCGTTGTCGCGCCCGTTGGAGCAGAGGGCGAGTGTGGCTCCGGTCGGGCCGATGCGAAGGAACGAGTCGGAGGAGCCGCCGGGCCCCCGCGAGACGAGCATCGACTGCTGGGTGCTGACGTACTCGAGGCTCTCGTACACGTTCAGATTGGGCGCGGAGGAGCCGAGGTCCGCGACGGTCAGCCCCACGCCGGTGGAGGGGTTGAAGCGGATGAGGGACATCTGGAAGTGAACGGGCTGGGGGCTGGTGTAGTAGAGGCCGAAGAAGGCGCGTTCGAGGGGGTGGTAGACGAGGTAGTTGACGCCGTACGCGCCGGCCTCTGGGAGTCCGTGCGGGCCGATGACGGTGACGGCGCCGGGGTTGTCCGAGTCGAAGCGGACGAGGTTCGTGGTGGTGATGGCGTAGAGGGTGACGGCGCTGGCGGCGTGCGCGGCGGCGAACGCGGCGATGACAGCAACAAATCGGCGCATGGAAGGCTCCAGGGATTGCCGCGGACGGGCTGTGCGGCGACTGCATTCTGACCGGTTGAACGCGGGAATCCAAGCGAAATCCGGGGTGAATGAAAAACCCCGAGCGTGCGGCTCGGGGTTCGTGGGGAGCGGGGAAGGGGCGTGAGTTTTACGGGGCCTCGGGCTCGGCGCGGGGCGGGGTGATGGGGTTGGTGGCGGTGTTGGCCTCGGGCTGCTGGCCGAAGAGCATGAAGAAGGGGAAGCCGCCGCCGCCGATCTTGTCGGTGTTGTAAATGTACTGGGCGTCGAGGGCCTTCTCGATGCGGAGTTTGATCTCGGCGAGGTGGGCGAGCGAGTAGGGGTCGAGGCGCTCCTTGTGGTCGTCGATGAGCGAGCCGGCGCGGTCCTTGATGGTGCGGAGCTGGGCGACGGCGAGGGTGGCGACGGGCTTGCCGGCGGCGTTGTAGATGCCGTCGGGGAAGGCGGCGTCGATGAGTCGTTCGACGTGCTCGCGCTGGAGGTTGCGCCGCAGGCTGGAGATCATGGGCTCTCTGGCGGTGAAGCGCTTGGAGGGCTTGTTGAGGGTTTCGGTCCAGACGGCGCCGCTGACGGTGTCGAGCAGTTCGGGGAGGGTGAGGGCGTCCTCGCCCTGCGGGGTGCGCCACTCGTTGTCGAGGACGCGCTGCAGGGTGGAGGGGTTCATGAGTCCGGTGAGGACGCTGGCCTGGATGCCGAGGATGCGGTCGTGGATGGGCCAGGTGGCGGGCTCGAAGGGCGAGCCGCCGCCGTCCCAGAACTTGTCGACCGTGAGGTGGGCGAGGAGTTCGGGGGTGAGGCCGAAGGCGGCGTCGAAGAAGGCGTTCTCGATGATGAAGGCGAGCGCGGCGCGCTGCTGGGCGACGGGGACGCTCTGGACGGGCGTGCGGGCGTTGGGGTCGCCCTTGCGGTCGCGGTTGACGAACGAGCCGCCGACCCAGCGGGTCATGTGGCTGACGGCGCCGAGGTGCTCGTTGAGGGTCATCATGTAGCCGCGGCGGGCCTTGGCCCAGGACTGGCCGTCCTTGACGTACTTGTCGAGCAGGCGTTCGCGGTGATGCTTGGCGAGGTTGATGCGGCTCTTGGCGAAGTCGAGGGGGTCGGCGGCGAGGTCGTAGCGGCGGGCGAGGGGGTCTGGCCCGTCGGTGTCCTCATCGGTGCCGTAGAGGAGTTCGGGCTCGGCGACGCGCTTGAGGACTTCCTTGGGGTCGGCGAGGGTGTAGCCGGCCTCGATGGCCCAGTAGTCGTACGCGCCGATGTCGATCATGGCGTAGTCGCCCTGGATGGGGCCGGCGCCCATGTTGATGTTGATGGGGTTGTAGTCCATCACCGAGCCGGTGAAGGTCTTCTTGCCCTTGAAGGCGTCTGAGTTGATGTCCTTGAGGGCGTAGATGCCCGAGGCCTTGAAGTTGTGGCGCAGTCCCAGGGTGTGCCCGACCTCGTGGGCGACGAGGTCGGCGAGGACGGGGCCGACGAACCAGTCGGGGATGCCGTCGATGCGGTCGCCCTTCTCTTCCTTCTTCTCCTCTTTCTTGTCGCCCTTCTTGTCGTCGGGCTTGTCGTCCTTGGGCTTGTCGGGGTTGTCGGTGTCGTCCTGGAGGTCGAGCAGGCCCTCGAGGTCGAGGTGCATGCCCATGAGGGCCATGTCCATGGCCTTGCCGCTGGCGGCCATGCACATGCGGTTCATCAGGCGCTGGGCGGCGTCAGGCTCGGTCTCGATGACGGACTGGAGCGGGCTCGGGAAGGTGCCGGTGGGATCGAGTCGAAGGGCGCCGAAGCGGTCGATGCCGCGGGACTGGTTGTTGACGGCGGCGCGGGCGTCGCGGGCGGCCTCGATGGCGAGGCGCTGCATGACGCCCTCGCGCTCGTTGGGGGGCGCGAGGCGGACGCGGGGGTCCCACTGCGGGCGGCGCTTCAGCCAGGCCATGGTCTCGGCGTCGTAGCCCTGCATGGCCTGCTCGGGGAGCAGGCGGTTGACCTGGTTCCAGAAGACGCGGATCCAGCCGTCGGTCAGAACGATGTCGGCGTCGAGGATCTGGCCGGTGCGGGGGTCGGTGCGGGAGGGGCCGATGGCGGTGGCGATGTCGTTGCTGAGCCAGCGGATGAAGTTGTAGCGGGCGTCCTCGGGGTCCTTCTCCATGTTGGCGCCGGAGGCCTTGTCCTGGATGCGGACCTCGATGGCGTCGGTGATACCGACCTTTTCGAAGGCCTTGTTCCACATGAGGATGCCGTCACGGACGAAGCGGCGGTAGCGGACGGGGACGGTGTGCTCGATGTAGAAGACGATGGGCTCCTTGGGGGGGCTCATCTTGAGTTTGGGCTCGGCCTTCTCGAGGTGCCAGCGGTTGATGTAGCGGACCCACTTCTCGTCCTCGCCGAACTTGCCGAGGTCGCGGAAGTTGGTGGTGAAGTAGCCGACGCGTTCGTCGGCCTCGCGGGGCTTGTAGCCGGCGTTCTCGGGGAGGACGCTGATCGAGTAGTGGAAGACGCGGAGCACGCCGTCGGCGCCGGGGACCTCGAACGCCACCTCGACGTTGCTGGGGAAGGTCTTGGCCTCGACGACGCGGGCGAGGGCGACGTTGGGGTTGCGGGCCTCGGGGCCGAAGAACTTGACGGCCTGGCCGACGAGCAGGGCGTCGAGGTCGATGACCGGGCCGCCGCCGGGGCCGATGCACGCGATGGGGATGTCGAGGATGACGCGGTCGGTGAAGTGGCGTGAGACGGAGATCTTCGAGGGCTCGTCGCCGGTGGATCGGACCTCGAGGTTGGGCTGGATGAGGGCGAGGCGCTTGTCGTAGCGCTTCCAGGTGGCGAGGTAGTCGCCGCCCTGCAGGCCTGACCACAGGTCTCCGGAGGACTGGGTCATGGCGAAGAGGTACTTCTTGTTGGCGAAGTCACGCGGGAGTTCGGCGAGCATCTGCCCGTCCTTCTCGCGCTGCCAGAGGGTGTACATCGCGCCGTCGGGGGAGGCGGCGACCTTCTGGTAGTCCTTGCTGACTTCCTCGAACTTGGGGAACTCCGGGGGTTCCTTGTCGGGGGGACCGGCCTGGGGCTGGGCGACGGCCGCGAGGCCCGTGAGGGCGATCAGCAGCGCGGGGGTGAGGCCTTTGGTGAGCGTGTGGATCGGGCGTCGGGGTGTCATGCTCGGCTCCGTGGTCGCCCGGCGCGGGATGGCGCGGGGTGAGGGCGACGGCGCGCGACCACCCCCCGCTCCAGCGGGCGGCGGTGTTGCTGCGGTTCAGTTCGGCCAGACCGCGCGGTTTTCGGGAGCATTTCGGGGGGGGACACCCGGCAAAGAACGGGCGAACTCAGACGTACCGGTAGGAGATGGGCGCGTCGACCTCGGGGTGGAGGCTGGCGTGGACCGGGCAGGTGTGCCCGATGCGTTCGAGACGCTCGCGCATGTCCTGGGGGACCGAGGCGGGGAGGGTGACCACGACCGGAAGACGGGCGATGCGGCGCTGGGCGGGGGGGACGCTCATGTGCTTCTCGACGCCGGCGGTGGCGCCGGAAAGGTCGATCCCGTGGCGTTCGGCGAACATGGCCATGGTGGTGAGGATGCAGGCGGCCAGGCCGGCGGCGACGAGGTCGGTGGGGCTGAAGGCGGAGGCGTCGCCGCCGATGTCCTTGGGTGCGTCGGTCCGGAGGGTGGCGCCCTCGGGGTGCTGGAGGTCGCACTTTTTGTTGCCGGCGTAGCGGACGGAGATGTTCACCATGCCCGCAGGGTAGCGTCAGGCGAAGAAGGCCCAGGCGGTGAGGGCGAGGAAACCGGCGGCGGCGACCTGCACGCCGCGGTCGCGGAAGGCGACTTCGGTGGGGTCGTCGTAGCGGCCCTTCTCCAGCAGCACGATGCAGCGGAGCATGGCGTAGGTGGCGGGGAGCAGGGTGAGCCACAGGACGGGGAGGGTGGTGACGCCGACCTCGCCGCCCGGGGTGTGGCTTCCTTTGGGAAGCACGACCTTGATTTACAACTGCGTGTCGCCACTTTAAGTGAGCTCACGCGGAAAACTGTTTCCACAGTGTTCT
>JAFLCM010000136.1 GCA_017303565.1 Planctomycetota bacterium | reverse complement strand
CTTCATGTTCGCCGTGCACAGGCTGATGCGCGCCTGACGACGCGTCTCGCCCACCGCGGGCAGCAGGATCGAGATGAGCAGCGCGATGATGCTCACCACCACGAGCAGCTCGATCAGCGTGAAGCCAAGCCGGCCGCCCTCGCGTCCACCGTTCTTCATGGTGAACCTCCGTTGAATAACACGGCGTTCAATAAGAGATCACGCCCCACACCGGGGCGATGAAGACCGGCCCGCGCCGCCACGGGCCTTCACAGATTCTTCAAGTCTAACCCCGATCGCCCTGAAGGGAACAGGCAATCTCGCCAGCCGGACGACTCTCGTGGTTGTCCCACAGCCGGGTGGATTCTGCTTGACTCCCCGGCGTTCCGCCCTATTCTCTCCCCGACATGGCCCTTTCCACCGTCCATTTCCACCATCACCACGCGCACCCCTGTTGGGCCGTGTGATGGTGTGCCAGTGATCTGATCACGCACAACCCACCAACGCCGGCCCTCGGGTCGGCGTTGTCGCTTTTGGCGGCGACTCCGTCCCCCGGCCCCCCGGACCCCCCGGACCCACGGAAACCCGCCCATGACGACGACCCTCAGCGCCAACCCGCGCCCCGCCGCCTCCCAACCGGCCCCCGAAGCACCCCCCCGCCTCTCCCTCGCCCTGCCCAAGGGGCGGATCCAGGAGGGGGTCTTTCGCCTGCTCGCCGACGCCGGGATCGACGTCCGCGTCGGCCCGCGCGGCTACCGCCCCAGCGTCTCGCTGCCCGGCGTGGACGCCAAGATCCTCAAGCCCCAGAACGCCCTGGAGATGCTCGCCTCCGGCTCGCGCGACGCTGGCTTCGGCGGGGCGGACTGGGTACAGGAACTCGACCTCGACGTGGTGGAGGTGCTCGACACCGGGCTCGATCCGGTGCGCCTGGTCGCCGCCGCCCCCCCGGAGATGGTGGATTCAACGGGCCGTCTGAAGCAGCCGAAGGACCGTCCGCTGCGGGTCGCGTCGGAGTACGAGGCGATCACGCGGCGCTGGATCGAGAAGGCCGCCCCCGGCGCGGCGTTCGTCCGCTCCTACGGCGCGACCGAGGCGTTCCCGCCCGAAGATGCTGACTGCATCGTGGACGTCGCCGCCACCGGTGAGACGCTGCGGGCCCAGGGGCTGGTGGTGATCGAGACGGTGCTGACCAGCACGACGCGCCTCTACGCCAGCCGCGCGGCGATCGCCGATCCAGAGCGCCGCGCCGCGATCGACCGGCTGGCGCTGCTGCTGGCATCGGTGCTGGAGGCGCGCCGCCGCGTGATGCTGGAGGTGAACGTGACGCCCGAGGCGCTCGACCGCGTCGTCGCCGTCATGCCCTGCATGCGCCAACCGACGATCAGCCCATTGCGCGACGGCGCGGGGTTCGCCGTCAAGTCCGCCGCCCCCCGCGCTTCGCTGCCCACGCTGATCCCCGAGATCAAGGCCCGCGGCGGGACGGACATCGTCGTGACCGAGATGGCCCAACTGGTCCCGTAAGGAGCGGCGCGATGACCACCGCCACCAGCACCACCGAACAGTTGGTCCGCCCCGCGCTCCGCGCCGAGCGGGCTTACGCCACGCCGGCGTGGCCCGGCCCGATCGACCTGCGCCTCGACGCCAACGAGGGCCCGCCGGCGATCGACATCGCCGCGCTCGCGGCGGCCATGACGTCGCAAGAAGCCGCACGCTACCCGAGCGCCCGGGACCTGGAGCGCGAGATCGCCGCGTTCCACGCGGTCGCCCCCGAGCGCGTCATCGTCACCGCAGGCGCCGATGACGCCATCGACCGCCTGTGCCGCGCCACCCTCGAGCCCGGCGCGAGCATGGTGACGACCACGCCCACGTTCGAGATGATCGCCCGCGGCGGAAGGCTCGCTGGGGCCGAGGTGCGGGCGGTGCCGTGGCTGGAGGGCGACTTCCCCACGGACGCGGTGATCGAGAGCGCCGACGAGGGCACCCGCATGATCGCGGTCGTCTCGCCCAACAACCCCACCGGCGCGGTCGCGACCAGCGCGGACCTGTCTCGCCTGTCGGCCGCGTGCCCGAACGCGGCGCTCTTGGTGGACCTGGCGTACACCGAGTTCGCCGCCATCGACCTCACTCGGGCGGCGCTCGACCTGCCCAACGCGGTCGTGACGCGGACGTTCTCAAAGGCCTACGGCCTCGCCGGGATGCGCGTGGGGTACGCGATCGGGCCGGGGTCGCTGATCCAAGCCACGCGGGCGACGGGCGGGCCGTACCCGTGTTCGGGGTTCTCCCTCCGCGCGGCCCGCGCGGCGCTGCGCGTTCCCGTCGATGTCGGCACGGTGGTGGCACGGCGTGGGCGGATCGCCGATTCGCTCGCCCGCCTCGGCACCCGGGTGATCGACTCGCAGGCGAACTTCGTGATGGCGTCCTTCGGAGGGCGCACGCGCTGGGTGTGGCGGGCGCTGTGCTCTTTGGGTATCAAGGTCCGGGCGTTCGACGAAGCATCGGGACTCGGCGAGTGGCTGCGGATCGGCGTGCCCGCGTCCGATGCCGACGAGGCCCGCCTGCTCGCATCGGTCCAGACGGCGCTCGCGCCGGCGGCGCTGCTGTTCGACATGGACGGCGTGCTCGCCGACGTGTCACGGTCGTACCGGCGCGCGATCGTCGATACCGCCGCGTCGTTCGGGGTGGGCGTCACGCCCGAGGACATCGAGCGGGCCAAGGCCCGGGGCAACGCCAACAACGACTGGATGCTCACGCGCGACCTGCTGGCGTCGCGCGGCGTCGAGGTTTCGCTCGCCCGGGTCACCGAACGCTTCCAGGCCCTGTACCTCGGCACGCCGGGTTCCCCGGGCTTCGAGGCCGCGGAGTCGCTGATCCCCGACGCGTCCCTGCTGCGCCGCCTCGCGCGAAGGATGCCGCTCGCGGTCGTCACCGGGCGCCCCCGCGAGGAATGCCGGCGCTTTCTCGATCGGTTCGGGATCGCGGACCTGTTCAGGGCGTGCGTTTGCATGGAGGACGCCGCTCCGAAGCCAAGCCCCGATCCCGTGCGCCTGGCGCTGCGGCGACTCGGCCTTGACACCGCGTGGATGTTCGGAGATACGCCCGACGACGCCGCCGCGGCCCGGGGGGGCGGGGTCGTTCCCATCGGGTTCCTCGGCCCCGCTTGCAACAGCGAACGCGCCCGCGCCGCCCTCGTCAACGCCGGCGTGGCGGAAGTTCTCTCTGACCTCGAACAACTGGCAAGGCTGCTGCCATGACAAGCCCCACCACCAACGTCCCGGGTCGCTGCGGCTCGGCCCGCCGCACCACCAGCGAGACCGAATGCTCCGCCCGCGTGACGCTCGACGCGGGCGGCGAGGGCGCCGCCGCCACCGGGTTGGGGTTCCTCAACCACATGCTCGCCGCACTCGCCCGGCACTCGGGCATCGACCTCGAAGTCACCTGCAAGGGAGACCTGCACGTCGACGACCACCACAGCGTCGAGGACACCGCGCTCGTGCTGGGTTCGGCGCTCGACGCGGCCCTCGCCGACCGGACCGGCATCGCCCGCTTCGGCTCCGCGTACGCGCCGCTCGACGAGTCGCTCGCCCGCGCCGTCATCGACTTGTCTGGACGCCCCGGCGCGTGGGTCGATCTCGCGCTCACGCGCGAGCGCCTCGGCGACGTGTCGTGCGAGAATCTCCCCCACTTTTTCCGCTCGCTCGCGGTCACGCTGCGGGCGACCATCCACGTCGACGTGCTGAAGGGCGAGAACGACCACCACAAGGCCGAAGCGGCCTTCAAGGCGTTCGCGCTCGCGCTCCGCGAGGCGGTCTCGCTCCGCACACCCGGCGCGGTCCCCAGCACCAAGGGGGTGATGTGATGCGGCCTCACGAAGCGCCAGAGATCGTCATCGTCCGCACCGGGGCGGCCAACCTCGCCTCGGTCTGTGCCGCCTGCCGCCGCGCCGGACTCTCGCCGCGGCTGAGCGTCGAACCCCGCGATGTCGACAAGGCGGCCCTGCTCGTGCTGCCGGGCGTTGGCGCGTTCGGCCCGGCGGCGGAGAATCTGGAGCGCTTCGGACTCTGGGAGCCGCTGCGCCGCCGCGCCGCCGAAGGCCGCGCCATGCTTGCGATCTGCCTCGGCATGCAACTGCTCTTCGAGGCGAGCGAAGAGTCGCCCGGCGTAAGCGGCCTGGGCGTGCTCCCCGGACGGGTCACGCGCTTTCCCGATTCCGAGCGCGTGCCGCAACTGGGCTGGAACCGGGTAGTAGCGCCCTTCCACGCCCCCACACTCCGGACCGGCGACGCCGCCTTCGCCAACTCCTTCCGCGTCACCACGCCCCCGCCCGGCGCGATCTCAGCGATCACCGACTACGCCGGGCCCTTCGTGGCAGCGCTCGAACGCTCCGGACTGCTCGCCTGCCAGTTCCACCCGGAACTCTCGGGCGCCTTCGGCCTGTTGCTGATCCGGCGCTGGGCCGCGGCGTGCCTCGCCGCCCCACGCTCCGCGAAGGAGGCCGCCCCGTGCTGATCCCGCGCGTCATCCCCTGCCTCGACGTCCGCGCCGGGCGCATCGTCAAGGGCGTCCGCTTCCAGAACCTCCGCGACGCCGGCGACCCCGCCGAGCGTGCCGCCGCCTACGAGAACGAAGGCGCCGACGAGATCGTCATCCTCGACGTCAGCGCCACGACCGAGGAGCGAGCCGCCTCCATCGACACCGTCGCCCGTGTCCGCGAGGCCATCGGCATCCCTTTGACCGTCGGCGGCGGCGTGCGCACCATCGACGACGCATCGCGCCTGCTCGACGCCGGCGCGGACCGCGTCAGCGTCAACTCCGCCGGGGTGAACCGACCCGAACTCCTCGCCGAGATCGCCGGGCGCTTCGGCGTCCAATGCTGCGTTCTCGCCGTCGACGCCTCCCGCTCTGACGGCGGCGGCTGGCGCGTCCTCACCCGCTCCGGCTCGACCGACAGCGGTCTCGGGGTCGAAGACTGGGCCGCGCGGGGCGCGGCCCTCGGCGCGGGGGAGATCCTCCTCACGTCCTGGAACCGCGACGGCACGGGCGCGGGGTACGACCTCGACCTCCTCCGCGCCGTCGCCAAGGCCGCTCCCATCCCCATCATTGCTTCCGGCGGCGCGAGCACCGCCGCCCACATGCGCGACGCGCTCGACGCAGGCGCTTCCGCCGTCCTCGCCGCCTCCATCTTCCACGACCGCGTCACGACCGTGGCCGACCTGAAGCGCGAACTGTCATCGCTCGGCGTCAGCGTGCGCCTCCCGATCCCCACCGGAGCCACCCCATGATCGTTCCTTCCATCGACCTCCGCGCCGGATCGACCGTGCAACTCGTCGGCGGCAAGGACTTCGCCCTCGACGCCGGCGACCCCGCCCCGATCGCGCGTCGCTTCGCCCGCGTCGGCGAGGTCGCGGTCATCGACCTCGACGCCGCCCTCTCGACCGGCTCCAACGCGGACCTGATCCGCTCGCTGTGCGCGATCGCGCCCTGTCGCGTCGGCGGCGGGATCCGCGACGAAGCACGCGCTCGATCCTGGCTCGACGCCGGCGCCGAGAAGATCATCCTCGGCACCGCCGCCACGCCCGACCTGCTCCGCCGCCTGCCGCGTTCGCGGCTCATCGCCGCCCTCGACGCCGACAACGGCGAGGTCGTGGTCGAGGGCTGGCGCAAGCCCACCGGGCGGGGTGTGCTCGAACGCATCGAGGAACTCCGACCGTTCGTCTCGGGCTTCCTCGTCACCTTCGTGGAGCGCGAGGGGCGCCTCGGGGGCACCAACCTCGACGCCGTCCCGGCCATCGTCCAAGCCGCGGGCGATGCCCGAGTCACGATCGCCGGCGGCGTCACCACCGCGCAGGACGTCGCCGCGCTCGACGCCATGGGCGCCGACGCCCAGGTCGGCATGGCCCTCTACACCCGCCGGCTCCCGCTCGCCGAAGCGTTTGCCGCCCCCCTGCGCTCGGACCGCCCCGACGGTCTCTGGCCAACGGTCGTCCAGGACGAGCGCGGCGTGACGCTCGGCCTCGCCTACTCCAGTCCCGAGAGCCTCGCGCGCGTCATCGAGACCGGCGAGGGCGTGTACCACTCCCGCCGCCGCGGACCGTGGCGAAAGGGCGAAACCTCCGGCGCGACGCAGGAAGTGCTCTCCGTCCGCGCTGACTGCGACCGCGACGCGCTGCTGTTCACCGTGCGCCAGCGCGGGCCGGGCTTCTGCCACAACAACACCGCGACCTGCTGGGGCGGTCATCGCGGCCTGTCGGCCCTCGAAACCCGCATCGCCGACGCCGCGGCAAGCCCGACGCCCGGCTCGTACTCCGCCCGGCTGCTCGCCGACCCCGCGCTGCTGAACGCCAAACTGCGCGAAGAGGCCTGCGAGCTCGCCGACGCCGCCACGCCCGATCACACCCGCGCCGAGGCCGCTGACCTTCTGTACTTCACGCTTGTGGCGCTGCGGCGCGCGGGCGTGTCGGTCGCCCAGGTCGAACGCGAACTCGACGCCCGCGCCCTCCGCGTCTCACGCCGTCCCGGCAACGCCAAGCCGGCGTTCGCGCAAGCGAGCACCGAGAACACACCGGCCCCCGCAGCGACCCGCACACCACAGCCATGACCAACCCACGATCAAGCCTTCCCAGAGTCACGCCCGAAGCAGCGCTCGCCCGCGCCGCCCGCGCCGAGGCCTTCGACGACCGGACGCTCGCCTCGGCACGCGCCGTCGTGGAAGACGTGCGGACCCACGGCGAAGCCGCGATCCGCCGCGAAGCCGAGCGCTTCGGCGAGATCACCCCCGGCGCCCCGCTTTTCGTCGACCGGGTGG
>JAFLCM010000135.1 GCA_017303565.1 Planctomycetota bacterium | reverse complement strand
AGCGTGACGTCGTTGAGCAGCCCGTCGAGCTGCGCGGTGTTCACGTCGACGGTCACGACCCGGTCGCTGTCGGCGCCGGTGCTGGGGTCGAGCACAACCACGTCGTCCGCACCCGGAGCGGAGGCGGCGCCGGCGCTGCCCCGTGCCCAGGAGGCCCCGGCGGACCAGTCGGCGTGGCCCGCGACCGCGAACTTCGTGATCGTTCGCTTGCCGCCGACGCCGTCGCCGTCGATGAACGGTCGGTGCGCATCGACGCGGACGCCGGTCGAGATCCCGCCGCCGTTGCCGCTCTGGGTGGTGGCGACGATGCGCTTGCCGATCGCGCCGCCGAAGTCGTGGAGGTGCGGCCCGCCGCTATCGCCGGGCTGCGTGGAGTCGGTTCCGGCGGCGCGATAGGTGTAGGTGGTCGCGGTGATGTCGCCCCCGTGCGGGTTGCGGATCGACATCACACCGCGGCGCTTCTCGCTCACGCCGCCGGGGCCGGTGAAGCCGATGACCTCGACGCTCTGGCCCTGCGTGAGCGCATGAGCCCCACCGGCATCGGCCAGTTGCGGAAAAGCCTCGCCCGGCTGGTTGGCCCGGGAGTTCAGCAGCAGCATGAGCGAGAGGTCCTGACCCGAAACCTGCGGTCCACTCGGATCGTACCCGGGGTTCGCGACGCCGAGGCCGAAGTACCGCGTCGCGCCCAACTGGAAGCGCTCGAACGCCACCCCGCTCCGACGGTCGGCGTTCACCGCGTGCCCGGCGGTCAGGACCACGCCCTGGCGGATGTACGAGCCGGTGGCCAGATGGGTGTCGACCGCGTTGGCGTTGGTCTGCACACGCCCGACGTACCAGAACTCGGCGTCCTGAGCGGCGGTAACGGGCGCGGCGGTCGGCCCCGTGACCGCGCTCACGGTCGAAACGGTCCCGGCGGACACGGCAACAGCCCAGACGTGCAAACAGCGGTGCGACATGACGTGTACTCCCTGGGGCGGAGCGGCCCCGATGACCAGCCTACCCCAGGCAGGCGTCATCCCGAACGGGTTGTCACGTCACTGTCGCGAGAAATCTTTGCGAAAGACCGTGCTTCTAGATGTCCCGGGCGGGGGTCACGCCGCCGCCTGGGCCATCCCGGCCAGTTCCCCGGCCATCGCCCGGTCCACGATCCGAACCATCTCCGCGAGTTCCGGCTTGGCGATCTGCAGGTCAGCCCCCACCTGGCGGCCCTTCTTCAGGTTGTCCTCGCTGATGAGCGAACTGAACAGGACCACCGGTACCTCCCGGAGCGCCGGGTGCTGCTTGATCTGGTGGCAAAGGCGCAGGCCGTCCATCCGCGGCATCTCGATGTCACTGACGACGGCGTCAACCGGCTCCGCGCCCTCAGCACTGAGGGCCTCCCACGCGGAGAGTCCGTCGGGGAACACCCGTGTCTGCGTGTAGCCGCTGGCGATGAAGGTGTCACGGACGAGTTTCCGCATGAAGGGTGAGTCCTCGACGAGGACCAGCCGCGCGGCGGCGCGGTCCACGCCCGAGGCGTTTTCCACGGCCCCCACATGCAGCCGCTTCTCGTGCAAGATCGAGTCCGCCACGGACTCGAAGTCGACCATGAGGGTCAGCCGGCCGTTCATCTCGAGCACACCCGTGGTGGACGAGGCGACGTCCGGTCGCCCGCCGCCCGACACGTCGGTGTCCGGCGCGGGCTTCACCATCGACCACGAAACGCGGTAGATCTGCTCCACCGTGTCCACGCGGAAGCCGCAGCGGAAGCCGTTGAACTCCGTGATGATGACGCGGCCCTCGGGCTCGCCCTGTGCAGCGCCCGTCGAGGCGCGACCCAGACCGAGGTGCTTGGCGAGGTCCACCACTGGCAGCACCACGCCGCGGATGTTGAACATCCCCATCACCGAAGGGTGTCGATGCGGGGCGGCGACCAGAGGAACCGGGCGGATGACCTCGCGCACCTTCGCCACGTTGACCCCGAACCACCCCCCGGCGAGGGAGAACACAAGCACCTCCATCTCGTTGGTGCCGGCGTCGAGCAGAATGTCGCCTGTGATCCCGGGCATCTCGTTGGTCATGGCTCGGTCCCTTTCTGGCGCGGTCCTTTTCTTGGCTCGGTCCGTCTGGGTGGGCGGTCTTGGTCGGGCGCGGCACGATGGCGCGTCCGATCACCCATCGACCGGTCCGGGCGAGCCCTCAAGCCAGAAGCCCCGGGATGTCGCGCGAGGGCCCGCATTCCTCGGTTCAGGGGACCGCTCCCGCCCTGTTGCCGCGGCCCGGAGCAACCCGGTCCCGGCTACGCTTGGAGCGTCCGCCGTCCCGGTAGCTCAGTTGGATAGAGCAGCCGCCTTCTAAGCGGCAGGTCGGGCGTTCGAATCGCCCCCGGGACGCTTCACACTTTCGTCAGTCGCGGTTCACTCCGTCGCGTGGACACCCTATCATCCCCCTCACACGCCGATCGGCTGGACGCGGCGCGGGAGAGATGATGTGCCCACGATGAGCAAGCAAGGACGCGCCGAGACCGCCATCGAGCCCAAGCCCACGGGCAATCTTTCGGGCCAGCCGGCGGGCAGGTCTTCGAGCAAGCCCAAGAGCAAGCCCGTCGCCAAGGCCGACGCGGCACCTGTTGGCGGCGGCGAGCCGTCTCCGCGGGCCGAGCGCTCCGAGTACAAGCGGTTCATCCGCGTCCGCGGCGCCCGCGAGCACAACCTCAAGAACGTCCACGTCGACATCCCCCGCGACCGGCTGGTGGTGATCACGGGCCTGTCGGGCAGCGGCAAGTCCTCGCTGGCGTTCGACACCATCTTCGCCGAGGGGCAGCGCAAGTACATGGAGTCGCTCTCCGCGTACGCGCGGCAGTTTCTCGACCAGTTGAAGAAGCCCGACATCGACGACATCGAGGGCCTGCCCCCCACCATCGCCATCGAGCAGCGCACCAGCGGGCACAACCCACGTTCGACTGTCGCCACCAGCACGGAGATCTACGACTACCTGCGCCTGCTCTTCGCCCGTTGCGGGCGCCCCACCTGCTGGGCCCCCACCAAGACCAAGAAAGACGGCACGGTCACGGAGCGCTGCGGCAAGGCGATCGCGGCGTCGAATCCCTCGCAGATCACCGAGGCCGTCAGCGCTCTGCCCGAGGGGACGCGCCTGATGGTCATCGCCCCGGTGGTGCGGGCGAAGAAGGGCTTTCACAAGGAAGTACTCGAGGGCTTCCTGAAGCAGGGCCTGGTGCGCGCCCGCGTCAACGGCTCGATCATCGACGTGCGCGAGGCGCTCACCAAGGGCGGCGAGAACCCGCTGAACCTGGGGCGCTACGAGAAGCACACCATCGAGGCGGTGGTCGACCGCATCGCGGTCAAGCCCGAGTCGCGGCAGCGCCTGGCCGAGAGCGTGGAGACGGCGCTCAAGATGGCGGAAGGCGTGGCGGTGATCTCTGTCGAAACCGCCCCTGCCGGGCAGAAAGAGCACCGGTCGGAGACCGGTGCCACCCCGGAGTGGCGCGACACGGTCTACAGCGAGAAGTTTTCCTGCCCCGACCACCCCGAGTGCTCGCTCGAAGAACTCGAGCCGCGGTTGTTCTCGTTCAACTCGCCGTTCGGCGCGTGCAAGTCCTGCGACGGCCTCGGCACGCTCATGGAGTTCGATGAGGCGCTGGTCATCCCCAACGCCTCGCTCAGCCTCGAGGACGGCGCCGTCGTCGCCTGGGCCAAGAACGGGCCGGTCCGCGCCTGGTTCAACCGGCGGCTGCGGCGCTTTTGCAAGGACTTCGGCGTCGCGTTCTCCCAGCCCGTCTCCGCCTTCCCTCCAGACCGACTCCACATCCTTCTTCACGGGACCACCGCCGAAGACCAGGCCAAGCACAAGGCCAAGTTCGAGGGCGTCATCCCCAACATCACCGAGTGGTGGGGAACCACCGAGAACGAGGGCGTGAAGGAGTGGCTCAGCGGGTTCATGAGCACCACGCCTTGCAAGGAGTGCCACGGCGACCGCCTGCGGATCGAGTCGCTCAGCGTCGCGCTCGAGGGGCGCGAGGCGCTGCCGGAGGACGCACTGGAGAAACGCTCGCGCCACGCCCTGTGGGCCGCGCCCTCGGACCGCGGCGCCAAGCAGCGCTTCAACCTCGCCGACTACGCCCGGCTGAATATCGGTGATGCGCAGCGCATCGTCGACGGGCTGACCCTGTCGCCCGAGCAGCAGCGCATCGCCGAGCCGATTCTCCGCGAGGTGCGGGCGCGGCTGGGCTTCCTCGCCAGCGTCGGGCTCGAATACCTCTCACTCGACCGCAAGACCGCGACGCTTTCCGGCGGCGAGGCCCAGCGCATCCGCCTCGCCACCCAGGTCGGCAGCGGCCTGGTCGGCGCGTGCTACGTTCTCGACGAGCCCACCATCGGCCTCCACCAGCGCGACAACGACCGCCTGATCCGCACCCTCCGCCACCTCACCGACATCGGGAACACCGTCATCGTCGTCGAGCACGATGAGGACATGATCCGCCACGCCGACCACGTGCTCGACATCGGCCCAGGCCCCGGGGTCCACGGCGGGAGCGTCGTCGCGCAGGGAACCCCTGCGGAGATTGAATCACACACCGATTCGCTGACCGGGAAGTACCTCTCCGGGCGGGCCAGGGTGGAAATCCCCGCCAAGCGCCGCTCGCTCAGCGAGAAGAAGGCGATCGTCGTCAAGGGCGCCGCGGAGAACAACCTGAAGGGCATCGACGCCGTGTTCCCCGTCGGCGGGATCGTGTGCGTCACGGGGGTCTCGGGGTCGGGCAAGTCGACGCTGGTGAACGACATCCTGCTGCAGGCGGCGCGGAAGCACCTGCTGTCCTCGCGGGTCAAGCCCGGCGCACACGAGAAGGTGACGGGGTTCAAGGACATCGACCGGGTGATCGAGGTGGACCAGACGCCGATCGGGCGCACGCCGCGGAGCAACCCCGCGACGTACACGGGGCTGTTCGACGACGTGCGCCGCGTGTTCGCTCAGACGAAGGAGGCGAAGATCCGCGCCTACGAGCCGGGGCGGTTCTCCTTCAACGTCAAGGGCGGGCGCTGCGAATCGTGCCAGGGCCAGGGCACCAAGAAGATCGAGATGCACTTCCTGCCCGACGTGTTCGTGGAGTGCGAGGTGTGCAAGGGCGCCCGCTACAACCGCGAGACGCTCGAGGTCACCTATCGAGGCAAGAACATCGCCGACGTGCTCAACCTGACCGTCGAGTCAGCCCTGTCGTTCTTCGAGAACCACCCGAAGATCGTGCGCTTCATCCAGTGCCTGCACGACGTGGGGCTCGACTACATCACCCTCGGCCAGCCCAGCACGCAGCTTTCCGGCGGCGAGGCCCAGCGCATCAAACTGGCCACCGAACTGGGCCAGGTCGGCGCCGTCCCGGGTTCGCCGGGCTTCAGCGCCTCGGGGCGCACGCTGTACGTGCTCGACGAGCCGACCACGGGCCTGCACTTCGAGGACGTGCGGAAACTCGTGAGCGTGCTCAACCGCCTCGCCGACGCGGGCAACACGCTGATCGTCATCGAGCACAATCTCGACGTCATCAAGACCGCCGACTGGATCGTGGACCTCGGGCCCGAGGGCGGGCAGGGCGGCGGAACGATCGTCGCTTCGGGCACGCCCGAGCAGGTCGCGAAGAACAAGAACTCGTACACCGGGCGGTACCTGGCGCCGCTGCTCGCGAAGCGCTGACGCCGGTATCAGCCGCGCTTCAGGAACACGCGCTCCAGCGCCGCCACGTCGCCGAACCGCGCCCGGAACAGTTCCAGTTGTCGCTTGGGCCCGATGCGTCCCGCCGGCTCGCGGAGGTAATCACGGAAGAACTCCGCGAGCGCGGCCCGCTCGTACCGGAACAGGTAGCGGAACAGCGTGTACGACTGGGCGTACATGACCTCCGCCGTCTCCTCGTCGTCGTCGGGCACGCTGTTGAGTTGCACCAGCACCTCAAGGGGGAGCAGCCGGTCGGCGTCGCGGAGGCGATCGAAGTCCTTGCGACGCGGAGCGAACTCGTGGTCGGGCCCGAAGGCGGCCCCGGTCCTTTCCGTCTCAAACGACGACGCGAGGCCCTCGGTGAGCCAGAAGGGGTACTGACGGTCGCGGCGCTGCAGCCCGGTGTTAAACGCGAGCAGGTGCACCGCCTCGTGCACCGCCTTGGCCTCGGCGCTCACGCGGGTGCTGCGCTCGACCTTCTTGCGCTCAGCCTTCAGGCGCGATCCCATCTCCCCGGCGCGGGCCTCGAGGCTCGCCGCCACGTCGGCTCGCTTCTCCTTCCGCGCCTGGGCCGCGAGCGTGCGGGCCTCGGTCACCACGCGGTCGTACTCGGCGAGGCGCTCGGCCGCCTGCGCCGCCGCCGGGCTGGTCTCGTCGTTATAGAAGACGATGCGATTGGAGAGCGACGCGTAGTAGCCCGCGACCCAGCCCGCCTGCACGCCGTCGTGGGCCTGCGCGAAGCGGGTGTACGCGTCGTGGTCGTTGATGAGCACGCACAGCAGCGGTTCTTCGGGCTCGGTGAGCGCGAAGCCGAGGCGGTCGGCGAACCGCTCGTACTGGTGGCGGGCACGCTGGATCAACGCCGCCCGCGCCTGCGTCCACCGCGCGTCCGCGTCGGAGACGATGATGAACCCGCCGGCTCTCGTCACGGTCGCGTCGGAGCCCAGGTCCTCGACCTGCTCGACCGCCAGCGCCGCCGCGGCCTCGGCGTCCTCGGGCTCGGTCAGCCGGACCAGCCCGCGATCGTCCTCGACCAGCTGGGGCGTGGAGGCGCCCGACGCGTTGGTGTCGCGACTGCCCGCGCCCGTCGCCGGGCGCACGCCCAGCGCCATCGCCGCGAACGCGAGCACGCCCATCACCGTTGCGCCACGAATG
>JAFLCM010000134.1 GCA_017303565.1 Planctomycetota bacterium | reverse complement strand
AACGCGACTCGTACAACCGCGACCGAGGGAATCGAAACGCCACCCGCAACAGCCAGTACCAGCGCAGCGGCTCCCGCTCGGCCCCCGCCCGCGGCGGGCGGCGCTAGCGGCGCTGCTTGAAGGTGAGTCCGGCCCCCGCGTGACCGGCCCGCGGGGGCAGCGGCGCGCTCGTCGGCGACTCGACCGATGGGATGTCGACGGGCGGTCGTGCACGTCCGGGAAGCACAGCATCGTCCGGCGGAAGTGCCCCCGACCCCGCCGCACATGTCCCGGGCTTCGGGCCGGGAACGCCCCGCGCGCCGAAGGCATAGAGAAGTCTCTTTTCGTGAAATCGTCACGAGAACGGGGAAAGTTGGGGCTTGTTTCAATCGCCCCGTTCGCCACAATGGGCAGGCCCGAGGCCTCGCCCGGGCCTCCCGCTTCCGGTCCCCCAAACTTCGGAGTCGACGCGTGAACCCGATGCTGTCCCTCTGTGTGCGAGCCTTGGTGCTCGTTGTTGCGTTCGCCGCCGCGGGCCCGGTCCGCGGGCAGCAGGTCATCTACGTCAACGCCTCGGCGGCACCGGGTGGGGACGGGGCGTCGTGGGCGACGGCCTATCGCGAATTGCAGCCAGCCATCGGTGCCGCGGCAGCAATCGCGACCGCTGCACATCCGGTAGCAATCTGGGTGGCTCAAGGAACCTACTGGACTGCTCCGTCCGGATCGGGCCTGCGCTCCGCGTCGTTCGAGCTCCACAACAACGTTGCGCTTTTGGGAGGATTCGCTGGATCAGAGGTGTTGCAGTCTCAACGCGATCCCGTTGCGTTCAAAACCTGGCTGAGCGGAGACATCTCCAGGAATGACGGCGCCCAGCCCCTCTCGTCGAACTGGGAGCTCTCCAACGACGCTTTTCGCGTCGACAACAGCCGTCATGTCATCTACGGCTCCAACCTCCAGCCCTCGGCAAAGATCGACGGCTTCATCGTTGCCGGGGGCTACGCAAACGGTCTCTTTTACGACGCGGATGCCGCGGGCGGCGGAATGCTGCTCGACGGCGTCAGCAGTCCAACGATCACCCGCTGTGTGTTTATCAACAACTACGCACGCTACAAGGGCGGTGCCATTCTCACGCACGACAACGATTCGCCCGTCATCGCGAACTGCCGCTTCTTGCACAACATCGCGGGCACGGGCGGAGCGATCGGGGCGGGGCCAGACAATACGCCGGGCGTGCCGTCGTTTGGGCTGCCAGTCGTGGTCAATTGCGTGTTTGGCGACAACCGGTCCGGAAACGGTGGAGCCGTATTCGTGCAGGGCGTCAGCGCCAAACTCTACAACTGCACTCTCTTTCAGAACAACAAGCTCAGCGTCGATTTCAACGGATACCTCCGCCTCTACAACTCCATTATTCAGGACCAGACGTGGGAGTTGCCCACTTGCCCGGTTCCGGCGGTACTGGGCGGCGCCACCTTCGAGACGTTTCGATGCGTCATCCCCTGCGGCGGAACGGGGTGGAATGGAACGACCAACCTGATTCAGGCTTCGGTCCAGTTCGTGGACGCAGCAGGTTCCGACGGTGTCATGGGCACGCTTGATGACGATCTGCGCCTCGAGGCCTGCTCGGGCCTGGCGGACGCCGGTTACAACGACTTCCTCGATGAGGCGGGGGACGTGGCCGATCTTGACGGCGACGGGAACGCCGCAGAACGGCTCCCCCTGGATGGGGACGACGATCTCCGCGTCGTGGATACCCCGGGTGCTCCCAAGATCGGACGCCCGGGCCCCGCGGATGCTGGGAATCCGAATCCGCCGTTCGTCAGCATCGGGGCGTACGAGAACCCCCGGACGGTGGGCCCGATCTACGTTCGCGCCGATGCCGTGCCTGGCGGGGATGGACGCTCTTGGGCGACCGCGTTCAACTCGCTCCAGAGCGGAATCAGCGCCGCTGCGACCGCGTTCGATTGCCCTCGGGAAATCTGGGTCGCTGGCGGCACATACCGAGCTGCGGCACCGGGCAGCGGTGACTCGTCGGGGTATGTTCTGCCCCCGAACGTTGCAGTCTACGGCGGGTTCGCGGGCACTGAGACATCGCTCTCGCAGCGCGTACTGGGGCCAACACCGACGATCTTGAACGGGGACATCAACGGGAACGACATCGGGGCGGCGAATAGGAACGACAACACGGATCCGATGATAGTCCTGGATGCGGGCTGCACGCTCGATGGAGTGATCATCACCAACGCCGGGAATGGTGCGGGGAGCGCGGTGCTCAGCGTCCCAGCATCCGCCGAGCCCATGTTTGTCCGAAACACGACAGTCACCCGCACGTTTGGGACCGGGCTGGACGCTTCTCCGGTTCAAGGCCAGCTGCTTGCCGTGACGGATTGCAGGTTCGAAGAGAACCTTGGCGAATCCGCCGTTCGAGTGAACAACACAGGGGTCGCGCTCTTCCGCCGATGCGAGTTCCGGTCAAACTCGGGCGCGATCGAGGGCGGTGCGGCGTTCATCGGAACGGGGGTCGTCTTTTCGCAGTGCGGCTTCTACGCCAACAGCGCCACGGATGTTGGCGGCGCGATCTGGGTCAACGGCGGCTTTGCCTACCTCGGAAACTGCCGACTGTCCGGCAACACCGCCCCGCGCGGCGGTGCGGTTTTCGTTGAAGGGCCGAACAGCGCCTTCGCCAGGCTCGACAACTGCCTCGTGGACAACAACCACTCCACCATCGGCGGGGCTGTCTGGGTGGAGCGGGCATCCGGCCAGCAGGCCCGTGCGGACCTCGACCAGACGGCGGTTGCATTCAATACCTCGGGCAGCGCCGCCGCCGGACTGGTCGTCAATGGACCAAGCGGATACCTCAGTGCACGGAACAGCATCGTGTGGGGCAACAGCCGTGCCGGCTCGCTCAAGGAGGCTGACCAGATCGAATCCGCCGATCCCTCGAGGCTTTCGGCGTCTTTCAGCTTGGTTCAGGGATGGAGCGGTTCATACGCTGGATCCAGCACCCAGGACGCCGATCCGCTGTTCTTCGACCCGGACGGGCCGGACAACATCATCGGCAATGATGACGATCGGTTCGACCACGGCCCGGGCTCTCCAGCCATCGATGCGGCGTCACCGCTCCAAGCCACCAACGATTCCTACGACCTTGACGAGGATGGCGATGTCGCGGAGCCGTGGCCGTTCGATCTCCGAGGCGGGCTGCGCTTCGTCGATGACCCTGACACGCTCCCTGACGCCAACGGACCACTCGACCCGATTCCGGTCGACATCGGGCCGTATGAGTACGCCCCCATCTGCCCGGCGTGTCCGGTCCACAGGTGGCTGCGCGCTGACGGCGGATCGTTCAACCTTGACGCCAACTGGCTTTTCGGAGTGCCCGGTCAATCGAATGTGGCGCTGTTCGATCAGCCGGGGTCGCAGACGGTCACTTTCTCGGAACCCGCTTCTGTTCGCGCATTGCACGTCCTGGAAGGCGGCATCACCCTGGACTTGAACGGACGGAGGCTTGGCGTGAACAGCGGTTCAGGGGAGTCGCTCGTTGTCTCCGGAGATCAGCTGGCGAACCCCTCTTTGACCCTGACGAGTTCCGCGCCCGGCGGTGTGTTGGACAGCCGGCTCGGAAAGATCGGGCTCGCTCCGGGCGAGTATGGAACCCTCACCGTCTCGGGGCCAAACGTCCGTCTCGCGATGCCTCTCGCGACGCTCGCGGTCGGGACCGAAGGCAACGGCACGCTCGAAGTTCTGAACGGCGCCACCGCCTCCGTGCAGATCCTGACCGTGGGCGAGTTCCCCGGCTCCGTTGGTGCCATCCGCGTCTCTGGCACGAGCTCGAAACTCGCACCAAAGTTCGGCCTCAACCTCTTCAGCGGCTCTGTCGTCGTCGAAGACGGCGGCCTCATCGACCTCGGCACCACCGGCGACGTCATCGTCCTCCAGGGCGCCTCGATCTCCGGCGACGGCACCATCCGCTCCGATGTCGTCAACTTCGGCACCATCGACCCGGCGCCGGGCTCCGCCGCCCGCGGCACGTTCGCCAGTCTGAGCCTCATCGGCGACTACGAGCAGGTCGGCGTGGACCCGAAGTCGGGCGCCTTCTCCGGCACCCTCCGCCTCAATGCCTCCGGCAGCGGCAACTCCATCACCTCCGACGCGCTCGTGGTCACAGGGACCGCACGCCTTGCCGGCACCCTGATCGTCGAGCCCGTCGGCGGGTTCAACCCCTCGCCGTCGGCGCCGCCCGCGAGCCTTCTCTCCGCGGGCGTGACCGCCGGGCGCTTCGACCTCGCCGTCTTCCCCGGGCTGACCGACAACAAGTTCATGCGCCTCGCCTACCCTGCGCCGTTCCAGCGCGGCGGGTCGGTCAGCGTCTCGATCGACACCCTCGCCAGCAACATCGACCTCGACCCCGCCTCCTCCGCCTCGGTCTCGGGCCAGCCCACCGACCTCGCGCTCGGCGACCTCGACGCCGACGGCGACGCCGACCTCGCGCTCTCGGTGCCCGATGCCGCGAACCCCACCACCGCGCCGGGACAGGTCGTCATCCTCCGCAACGCCGGCAACACCGGCCCCGGCGGCTCGTGGGCCGGCTTCACCGGCGGGCAGGTGACGGTCAACGTCGGCGTCAACCCGCGCGGCATCGCCGCCGGACGCTTCAACGCCGACACCGCGCCGGACCTGATCGTCGCCAACTTCAACTCCAACACCGCCACCGTCCTGACCAACGTCAACAACGGGCAGGCGGCGATGAGCGTCACGCAGACCATCCCCGTCGGCGCCAACCCCGTCGCGGTGGTCACCGGCGTGCTGCGCGACGCTTCCGGGGGCGCGATCGACGCGGCGGTCGCCAACAGCGGCTCCGACTCGGTCACGGTGCTGAGCAACACCTCCGGCACGCTGGCGGTGGCGTCGACGCTCAACGCGGGCGCCACGCCCAGCGACATCGCGCTGGCGCGCCTCGACGCCGGCACCGGCTCCGCCACGCTCGACATCGTCGTCACCAACGAGAACGACGACACCGCGACCGTCTACTACCGCCCGCCCGGCGGCACGTACCCGGTCTCGCCCTCGCGCGTGCTGCCCACCAGCACGCGGCCCGTGCAGGTCGAGCCCGGCGGCCTCGACAACCCCAAGGAACTCAACGACCTGGCGATCTCCAACGCCGGCTCGGGCAGCGTCAGCATCCTGCTGAACAACAACCTGCCCGATGCCCTCGCGGGCTTCCAGCCCAAGGCCGACCTGCCCGCGGGTACCGACCCCGGCTCGATCACCCTCGGCGACCTCGACAGCGACTCCGACCCCGACCTGTCGGTGGTCTCGACGGTGGGCGGGCAGGAAGTGGTGCGTGTGTTCCGCAACGATGCGCAGGAGGTCTCGCCGGGCGTCTACCAGGCGGCGTTCGCGCCCTTCGGCGACCAGTACGCCGGCCTCGACCCGCGGCTGGTCACCAGCGGCGACGTGAACAACGACGGACGCGAGGACCTGATCGCGGTCAACGATTTGGCGGTGACGCTCAGGCCGGGCGGGTCTGGTGAAGCGGCGGGCCGCGCGGCGCACGAAGCGGCCGGGTTGTTCGGCGTGGTCACGCGCGGGATCGTGACGCAGCCAAACGTCGCCATCAGCCTGAACGCGGCCCCGTTCGTGCCCCCGCCGTGCGTCGGCGACTTCACGAACGACCGCGCGGTCAACACCGCCGACCTGGTGTTCTTCCTCGGCGCCTTCGGCAAACCCGCCAACCCGCCCGGCTCCGGCGCCGACCTCAACGCCGACGCCACCGTCAACACCGCGGACCTGGTCATCTTCCTCGGCGTGTTCGGGCAGGTGTGCCCGTAGGGCGACCCCCGGGCACCCCACTCTTCAGCGGATTATCAAGAAGCACCATTGACCGCCGCGAGGCGCGCGGTACCCTGCCCCCCGGAGGATCCCCCATGCCCGCGACCGGATGTGTTCGTCGACGCGTCGCGATTCTCGCCGCGGGCGTCGCCGCGCTCGCATGGTCCCCGACCTTGCGCGCCGACCTCGCAGACCCCGGCCCGTACGCCGCGGGATTCCGGACCGTCACCGTGACCCGCCAGCCCGGCCTGGGCAGCGGAACGTTCACGGCTCTTCTCTACTACCCGGCCGCGGTGCCGGGGTCCGGCGCGCCCTTCAACCCCGCCGGTGCGCCCTACCCGGTCGTCTCCTTCGGCCACGGCTTCCTGCAGGCGACCACCCAGTACGACAACCTGATGGCGCACCTCGCCACCCACGGCTACTTCGTCATCGCGTCGAACTCCGAGGGTTCGCTTTTCCCCAGCCACCAGAACTTCGCCAACGACCTCCGCTCCTGCCTCGGGTTCATGGAGGCCGAGAACGTGTCTCCAGCGTCGGCGTACTTCCAGCGCGTCAACACCTCCGCCATGGGCCTCTCCGGGCATTCGATGGGCGCCGGCGCCTCCATCCTCGCGGCCGCGGCGGACACGCGCGTGAGGGCCCTCCTCCCGCTCGCCCCCGCCGAGACCAACCCCAGCGCCGTCGCGGCGACCCCGCAGGTCTCCGTCCCCACCATGTACATCGTGGGCACCCAGGACACCATCGTCCCCACCGCGTCGAACGCCCAGCCCATGTACGACGCCACCCAGACGCCGCGAAGGCTCGAACAGATCGTCGGCGGCTTCCACTGCGGCTTCACCGACGCGGGCTCCATCGGCTGCGATTCCGGCTCGATCACCCGCGACGCGCAGCAGGTTTTCGTCAAGCGGCTGATGGCGGAGTTCTTCGCCCTCACCCTCAAGCAGGACCAGACCGTGTGGCGCCGGACCTGGGGACCCGAGTCCGCCGGCACGCCCGGGCTCACGCGCACCGGCTCGCCCCGCGCCACGCTCGCGCCCCCGGATCAGACCG
>JAFLCM010000133.1 GCA_017303565.1 Planctomycetota bacterium | reverse complement strand
CCCAGCCCCGCGGGGCCGAGGAACTGGATGCACTTGTCCATCCGGAACTTGTGGTTGTCGATGTCGCCCTTGCCAGGCGTGAAGTCGGCCCGCTCCGCGTACGCCAGCCCGTACCACGCCGTGCTCAGGAACCACGGGTTGCCGGTGGGCTGACCGAGGTTGCACGACGGGAAGCCCAGCCAGTACGTGTCGCACCAGTACCGGTCCAAGAGGTCCTGGAACTGACCGCTGAAGTTCATCAGAGGCTTGTTGTTGCCGAAGCGGTCGTTCGCCACGCCGTTGATCCGGTCGAGCACGAGCGAGGCCCGCGCCGAGTTGGGCGCGTGCGTCTGGAACGGGTAGATGATGCCCAACTGCGAGATGTCGGTGTTCTCGCCGTTCCAGTCCAGCCGCGCGTCCAGACCCGCCTGAATCGTGTTCGCCCGACCGTTGAACAGCGCCACGTCCGAGTTGAAGCCCAGCGTCTGAGCGATCCCCGCCGCGTCGCGCAGGCCCCGCACCACGTTCGCGTTCGAGTAGATGAACACGTCGAACTGGTCCTCCCAGATGTTGTTCGCGTACATCAGGTTGACCGAGTCCTCGAACCGCAGCCGCGAGTCGATGTCCGAGTCCTCCGACATCGCCAGCGCCGACTCGTACACCGTCAGGTAGTAGCTCGTCAGCAGCGCCGAGTCGCCCTCGACGTTGTACAGCCAGCGGATGCCCCACGGGAACACCGCCGTCTCATCGACCTGCGGCGCCGTCCACACCTGGTACCCGTCGGTGGTGTACTTCTGGTACCAGAAGGCACGCCCGAAGTACCCGGTGTCGAACGTCTGGCTCGCGCGGAAGCACACGTCCCGCAGGAACCGGTACACCTCCCGCGCCTCGGCGGTGTGCCCCGTCCGCGTCAGCGTCACCGCCCCGTACACCGCGTCACGCGGCCACACGAACGGGTACGCCCCGTTGTGATAGCCCGCGATCAGCCCGCCGTTCTTCTCATCAAGGTGCAGCGCCGTCGCCAAGAGGCCCCGGTTGTACAGCGTCTCCCACGCCGTCTCCGGCAGGTCCACCGTCACCCCCGAGTTCAGCCAGTTCTGCCAGTAAGAGTCCGTCTGCGACTGCCACGACGCCATGCTCGTCGTCAGCACCTGGTCGATCGGCCCGTCCATCTGGAACGCGTACGTTCCCGTCGCGCCCGCGAAGTTGTCGAACCCCCCCACCATCACGAAGTTCACCTCGCGCGTCTCGCCGGGATTCAAGGACACCTTCGCGCCCACCCAGCCCTGACCGTTGTCCGCCGACGTATCGCGCCAACCGTCCACCGCCGCCGAGCCCGAAGCCGAGCCCACCGACGAGCAGACCTTCATGGTCACGCCCAGGTACAGCGAAACGTTTTTGTCGTAGTTCGGGAACGTCGTGGGGTTGTACTCGCCCACGTTGCCGGCGAACCGCTGCGTGGTGTCGAACGCCACCATCGTCCCCCGCGCCGAGTCGAAGAACATCCCGTCGAACTGGTCCCCGCCGTTCAGCGCCGGGTCCATGTAGTAATAGACGTTCACGTCCTCGGCGGTCGGCCCATTGTTCGTCAGGATCATCCGCTTGACGTACAGCCCCTTGTTCGCCTGCCCGCCCTCGGTCGTCGGGAACGCGATCCCCTTGGGCGCGAAGTCGAACTGCTCGACCGCGATGTTGTTCCCGTTCGCCACCAGCCGCCCGCTCGTCCGCACCGTGTTGGTGTCGCCCACGTACCCGTGCGACAGGTCCACGAAGTCCGTCCCCAACTGGTTCGTCAGCCAGTACGTCTTGTCATCCACGCGAACGCCGGGGAAAGCCTGGTTCAGGTGCATCTGCCCGCGGAAGCCCAAAGGCAGCCCCGGCGGGAACGTGTCCACCCCGTCCACGTACCCCTCGTTCTTCGTCGAAACCCCCTGCACGCACCCCGCCGACGGGTAGTACACGTCGTACACCGACCCGTTCTGGTCGATCTGCACGTTGATGCTGTTGTTCCCGACGATCGCCTCTTCCTTCCACGTCCACACCGGCGGGTAGCCCGCCGTGTGGTTCACGAACGCGCTGCCCTGCCCCGGCCACGCCAGCTTGTTCGTCCATGTGAACACCGCCCCGGGCCCGCCGCCCACGAACACCTCCGGACCGTTCGCGTCCGACGCGCTCACGCGGTACTTGATCACACGCCCGTACACCCGCGTGTCGAGGCTCAGCGCCGACGCCGGGAACGCGCCACGCCACCAGTCGTCGTTGCCCCCGAACCCGTTCGGCTCGTTCCGCACGAACGACAGCCCGCCCGACTGGCTGCTCAAGACGCCCGTCGAGCCGTTGCCCGCCGAACCGTTCGACCCCACCGGGTCGCTCCCGTCCAGCGTGTAGTAGATGAACACCCGGTCGTAGGTGAACGACGGGCCAACCTTCACCCACAGGTCAACCCCCTCGTCCTCCCGAGGCAGTTCCGGCTCGCGCGCGGTCACGCCCGACGCCTCGCCGAACACCTGGCCACCGGGAGCGTGGCTCACGAACGCCGGATCGCCGAACGCGAGGCCGCACCACGAAGCCACCGTGCCCACCACCAGGACGCTCCGCGCCCACCGCAACGACTTGCTCTTCATCTCTCAGTCCTCAGGGAATCAGCCCCGCGGCGAACGCCAACCGGGCCTCGGAAACCGCGCCGCGAGGGGATCCGTCCCCACCCGCGGGTAAATCGCTTTACCAGACTAACCGGCAAACACACGAAGTCAATCCCCTTTCCCGGCCTCATTTTCAAAGCCCGGGACACCTGAAAGCCTTACATCGCTCGGAACCGCTCCCAGACCCAGAAACCACGCCTTCCCGCCCCCGTCCACGCCCACGTTCTAGGGCCACTCGCAGTTATCGCCCGTGTTGTTTCCGGTCGCGCTTCAGCACGCCCCAGAACACCCCGATCCACACGGCACCGTCCGGAATCCAGCGGGCAGCAAGGGCCAGCGTGGCCCGGTCCCGCTTCCGGAAGGGCGGGCCTTCCCAACAGAAGGCACCGCCCCGGAGCGCGGGAGCGCACCGCGAGACCCCCCGCTGGGGACCACCTCAGGCACGGACGCCCAGAGGCGGACAGAGAGAGACAGGTTCACGGAGGATTCGCCATGAGTCGCATCAACACCAACGTCGCTTCGCAGATCGCTCAGCGCGTGCTGACCGGAAACAAGAACTCGCTCAACCTCAGCCTCGAGCGCCTGAGCACCGGCCTCCGCATCAACCGCGGCAAGGACGACCCCGCCGGCCTCATCGCCTCGGAGAACCTCCGCGCCGAGAAGGCCGCCCTCGGCAAGGCCATCTCCAACGCCGAACGCGCCGACCAGGTCGTCAACATCGCCGAGGGCGGCCTCGACGAGATCGGAAACCTCCTCAACGAGGTCCAGGCCCTCGTCACCGAGACCGCCAACTCCGCCGGCCTCTCCACCGAGGAACGCAACGCCAACCAGCTCAAGCTGGACTCGATCCTCCAGACCATCGACCGCGTCGCCGGAGCCACCAACTTCCAGGGCACCAAGCTCCTCAACGGCAACTTCTCCTTCACCGCCAACAACGTCAACGCCCAGGTCAACTCCTTCAAGGTCAACGGCGCCAAGCTCGCCTTCAACTCCAGCCTCAACGTCGACGTCGTCGTCACCGGCTCCGCCCAGGTCGGGGGCTTCTTCCTCTCCTTCGGCGCCAACAACGTCAATCTCAGCAGCGCCACCGCACGATTCGTCGTCGAGGTCGCCGGCGCCAAGGGCTCCCGCGAACTCTCCTTCGCCTCGGGCACCACCCTCGCCAACGTCGCCGCCGCCATTAACTCCTACACCGACATCACCGGCGTCAAGGCCCGCGTCTCGGGCACCACCGGCGTCCGACTCTTCTCCGACGAGTACGGCTCCGACCAGTTCGTCTCCGTCAAGGTCAACTCCGCCGGCGGCATCGACACCGGCAACCTCGGCATCTACAACCTCAACACCGGCGACGCCGACGCCGTCAACACCACCCGTCTCAGCACCTTCTCGAACGCCTCCAACCCCGTCAAGGACGTGGGCCAGGACGTCAAGGCCGCTGTCAACGGCATCACCGCCACCACCAAGGGCACCAAGATCCGCGTCAACACCGACTTCCTCGACACCGAGGTCGAACTCGCCTACTCCAGCAGCGCCACCAGCGCCGCCCGCCTCGGAGCCCTCACCGCCTTCACCATCACCGGCGGCGGCGCCGACTTCCAGCTCGCCTCCCGCGTCAACATCGCCGGGAAGGTCTCCATCGGCATCGCCAACGTCGCCGTCCGTGAGATCGGACGCACCACCAACTCCGGCTCCACCTACTTCCTCTCCGACCTCTCCGGCGGAAAGGCCCTCAACCTCGTCAGCGGCGACATCACCACCGCGCAGAAGGCCGTCGGCTCCGCCATCACCGAACTCGCCGCACTCCGCGGCCGACTCGGCGCCTTCCAGCAGAACACCGTCGGCGCCACCATCCGATCCCTCAACATCGGCCTCGAGAACACCACCGCCGCCGAGAGCGTGGTCCGCGACGCCGACTTCGCCAACGAGACCGCCAGCCTCACCCGCTCGCAGATCCTCGTCTCCTCGGCCACCCAGATCCTCGGGCTCGCCAACCAGCAGCCCCAGAGCGCCCTCCAGCTCCTCGGCTAATCCCCGAGCAGCCAAAGGCCTCTGAAAGACTCAGGATCACCGTGAACCGATCCGACCGCCCCGGCCTCACCGCCGGGGCGGTTTTGCGTTCACCACACCACCACCCACCAATCCCAACCGATACAACATCAGCCCATGCCCACCCCCACCATCGCCGTCATCGGTCGCGGCCGCTTCGGCGCCTACTGGGCCAACCAGTTGTCCCTCGCCGCCCGCACGCCCCTCACCTGGGACATCGCCGACGACGACCCCGCCCGCCTCAACGCCGCCGCTTCGTGCGACATCGTCTTCTTCACCGTCCCCATCCGCGCCCAGCCCGACGCCGCCCGCGCCGTCACACCGCTCATGCGCCCAGGCTCGATCGCCGTCGACGCCTGCACCGTCAAGACCCTCCCCCTCATGTGGATGCGCGACGCCGCACCCCCGCACGTCCACGTCGTCGGCGTCCACCACCTCTTCGGCCCCCAGTCCGCCCCCGACACCTGCCGCGGCCAGCGCGCCGTCGTCTGCGACCCCCGCACCCCCGCCGCCGACGCCGTCGCACGACTCCACGAGTCCATGGGCATCGACGTCATCCGCACCACCGCCGAGGACCACGACCACCAGGTCGCCTACAGCCAGCTCCTCACGCACTTCATCGGCCGCGCCATCGACGCCTTCAACCGCTCCAAGTCCCTCGACCTCACACCCCTCCGCATGGCCACCGTCACCTACCGAGACCTCATGCACATCAAGGACGTCGTCTGCGGCAACACCTGGGACCTCTTCGAGGACATGAACACCTTCAACCCCTCCGCCCACCAGGCCCGCCAAGACATCATGAACCAACTCGCCAACATCCACACCCTCCTCAACACCGCCGCAACCCGCAACTCAACCCACCCCACGCCACCCGACCACTCGACCACTTGACCACTTGACCACTCGACCACTCGACCACTCGACCACTCCACCCCCTCCCCCCATACCCTCCCCCATGACCGTCCCGCTCTGGCGCCGATCGAGCCTCCTCGCCGACATCCACACCGACACCGCCGTCATCGGCGCCGGCATCGCCGGCCTCTCCGTCGCGCTCTTCCTCCAGGACAAGCGCATCCCCGCCGTCATCCTCGAACGCCACGCCGTCGGCTCCGGCGCCAGCACACGCAACGCCGGCTACCTCATGCGCGGCGCCGCCGACAACTACGCACTCGCCGCGCGCCACCACGGCCGACGCCTCGCCTCCGTCCTCTGGCGCTGGACCGAGCAGAACCTCGCCCTCCTCCGCACCCGCGGCGTCGCCTCCATCCCTTCCTACGCCGCCCGGCCCTCCTGCCTCCTCGCCCTCGAACCCACCGAAGCCGAAGAACTCGCCGAGTCCCACCGCCTCCTCACCGCCGACGGCTTCGACGCCGCCCTCCTCGAATCCCACACCGACGCCGCTTGGCGCACCAAGACCGCCCGCCTCGGCCTCCTCAACCCCGACGACGCCTGCGTCAATCCGCACGACCTCCTGAACTTCCTCCGCGCCCAGGTCCACGTCCCCATCTACGAGCACCAGGAAGTCGCCGAGATCCACGCCCACCGCGAGGACCGCGTCACCATCCGCACTACCGACGCCACCGTCCACTGCCGCCGCGCCATCGTCTGCGTCAACGCCTACGCCCCGCTCCTCCTCCCCAACTTCGACGCCCTCGTCCGGCCCAACCGCGGCCAGATGCTCGCCCTCCACGCCACCCACCAAGACATCCCCCTCGACTTCAACTACTACGCCAACCGAGGCTCCGAGTACTTCCGCCGCGCCGACCACGACACCATCGTCCTCGGCGGCAAGCGCACCACCGACGAAGCCGCCGAACGAACCTTCGACGACCGCCACACCCCACGAATCCAATCAAACCTCGAGGCCTTCGCCAAGGACCTCTTCGGCACGCTCCCACCCGTCAAAGCGCGCTGGGCCGGCACCATGGGCTTCACCCCGGACCACCTCCCCCTGCTCGGCCCCGTCCCCAACCACCACAACGCCGTCTGGTTCCTCGGCGGCTTCACCGGCCACGGCATGAGCCTCGCCCACCGCTGCGCCAAGGCCGCCGTCGACCAACTCCTCGGCGAACCCCCCACCGCCAACCCCTTCCCCCTCGCCCGCCTCATCAAGCCCTGATCCGGCAGCGCACCCATGGCCAAACCCAAGTCCATCAAGATCCTCGCCTCCCACACCCTCAAGCCCACCGCCGCCGAACTCA
>JAFLCM010000132.1 GCA_017303565.1 Planctomycetota bacterium | reverse complement strand
GCGAGCGGCCTCTCTTCGCTGGGGCGCAGCGAGGCCCACGCCCTCTTCACCGTCGAGAAGGTGCTCGCGGCGCTGCGGGCGCTGCTGGGACGACCGACCGCTCCGGAGCGCAAACGGTGCGTCTCGATGGCCCAGGCCCACGCCACGCTCGACGCGAACACCCGCACGCTTCTTGGCCCGCCGCCCGAGTCGCGGCGCTCGCGCGTGATGGTCACGCTCTCCACCGAGGCGGCGACCGACCACGCGCTGCACGCCGCCCTGCTGGCCGCGGGGACAGACCTGGTGCGGATCAACTGCGCCCACGACACGCCCGAGGCCTGGAAGGCGATGATCACGCACGCCCGCTCCGCCGGCCAGCGCCGCGGACGCCCCGTCCGTGTGATGATGGACCTGCCGGGACCGAAGGCCCGCACCGGCCCGTTGCGTGAAGGCCCCAGGGTGGTCCGCTGGAGCCCGGTCCGCGGCGTCGTGGGCGACATCGAACGCCCGGCGCTGGTGTTCATCTTCCCGGAGGACGTGTCGCCGATGCGCCTCGCCGGGGCGCTGCCCCAGGGGGCGAGGATGATCGACGCGGTGCTCCCGCTGCCCGCGCCCTTCATCGAATCCCTCCGCCCCTCCGAGACGCTCGAGTTCCGCGACCATCGCGGCGCCGAGCGCGACCTAAAGGTGGTCGGCATGTGGGAGACAGGCGGTGTCCGCGGCGTGCTCGCCGAGGGCTGGCGCACCTCGTACCTCACGCCCGGGTGCGTGCTCCGCGTCCGCGGCGACGGGCGGTCCTGCGCCGTCACTGCGCTGCCGCCCACGGAGTCGTCGATCCTGCTCCGCACGGGCGAGGCGTTCCGCCTGACCCGCGACCAGTCGCACGGCGAACCGGAGACCCGCACCGCCGAGGGAGCCGTCATCACGCCCGGCTCGGTCCCCTTCACGCTGCCCGAGGCCTTCGACGACCTCCGGGTCGGCGAGCGCGTCATGCTCGACGACGGCAAGGCCGCCGGCGTGATCGAGACGCTGGACAAGGGCGGCGCGATCGTCCGCATCACCCGCGCCCCCGCGGCCGGGCTGCGGCTGCGGGCGGACAAGGGGGTGAACCTGCCCGACTCCGCGCTGCGCGTGCCTTCGCTGCCGGCGGAGGACGTCGAGCGGCTCGCGTTCATCGCGGAGAACGCCGACATCGTCGGGCTGAGTTTCGCCCGCGGGCCCGAGGACCTGCGTGGGCTGCGCGAGCGGCTCCGCGACCTCGGCGCGTCCCACCTTGGCGTGGTGCTGAAGGTCGAGACCCGCGCCGCGTTCGACCGGTTGCCCGAACTCCTGCTCGAACTGCTGCACCTCCCGTCGTGCGGGGTGATGATCGCCCGCGGCGACCTCGCGGTCGAGATGGGGTGGGAGCGGCTGGCCGAGGCGCAGGAGGAAGTGCTGTGGCTGTGCGAGAGCGCCCACGTTCCGGTCATCTGGGCCACGCAGGTGCTGGAATCGCTGGCGAAGAAAGGCCTGGCCTCGCGGAGCGAGATCACCGACGCCGCGGCGGGCCAGCGGGCCGAGTGCGTGATGCTGAACAAAGGCCCGAACGTGGTCGAGGCGGTGCGGACGCTCGACACGATCCTGCGGCGCATGGACGCCCATCAGATGAAGAAGCGCGCCATGCTCCGCCCGCTGTCGGTGGCCACGCGGTTCTTCGGCTGCGCCGCCGGCGTCACCGGGGCGCGCTGAGGTTCTCGTACCGCGCCAGCGCCATCACCGGGAAGTAGTGCCGGTAGTGGTGATACCGCAGGTAGAACACCTTGGGGAACCCCGTCCCCGTGTACCACGCCTCGCGCCACAGACCCGCGGGGTCGGGGCGGGTGTGGACCGGGTGCTCGGCGGGCGCGTCTTGCTTCAGTTGGTTCTCGCGCAGCCAGGCGATCGCGCGGCGCACGCCCTCGTCGTTCGCGCCGACCAGCGCCATCATCGCGCACACGCCCCACGCCGTCTGGCTCGGCGTGCTCGGGCCCTTGCCCATGAGCGATTCGTCGGCGTACGAGTTGGCCGATTCGCCGAATCCGCCGTCCTCGTTCTGCACGAAGCGGAGCCAGTCAAGCGTGCGCCGGAGGTAGGGGGCGTCGGGCTTTTCGCCGATCGTCGTCAGCCCGCCGATCGCCTGCCACGTGCCGTAGAGGAAGTTCACGCCCCAGCGTCCCCACCAGCAGCCCTGGGGGCGCTGCTGGGCGCGGAGGTACCGGGCGGCGCGGCGGATCGCGGGGTGCTCGACCGGGACGCCGCAGGTCACCAGCGCCTCGAGCGTGCGACCGGTGATGTCCGCGCACGAGGGGTCCTGCATCGCGTTGTGGTCGGCGAAGGGGACGTGCTCCATCCACTCGCGGTGGCGGGTGCGGTCAAAGGCCGCCCACCCGCCGTCGTCGTTCTGCATCGCGATGATCCAGTTCACCCCGCGCAGGGCGGCGGCCCTTGCCCGGCGCGCCGTTCGGGTGTCGCAGCCCTTGGTCGCGCGGAACAGCGCCTTGCACACCATCGCGGTGTCGTCGACGTCGGGGTACCAGTCGTTGCGGTACTCGAACGCCCACGCGCCGTGCGCGTGCCCGGGGCCCATCCCGGTCAGCAGTGCGCGGTCCTCCGGGCGCAGGTTCGCCGCCCAGTCGCCCACCAGCCGCACCTCGCGGTCGCACAGCCAGTCGCACGTCGCGGACACCCGCGGGTCGTTCCCGCAGGTCCGCCCCGCCTCGGTCAGCGCGTACAGCGCGATCCCCGTGTCCCACACGGGGCTGAAGCACGGCTGGATCCGCGCGTGATCCTCGCCCGGGTGGCTCACGATGAACCGGTCGAGTTCCCTTTCCGCGTTGACGAGCACCGGGTGCGACCGCGGGTACCCCAGTTTCTGCAGCGCGATCTGGATGTACACCATCGGCGGGAAGATGGCGCCCAGGCCTTCGGTCGTCTCTGGCGTCATCCGCTCCAGCAGCCACTTCTCCGCGGCCCGGATCGCCGCCCGGCGCGACCCCAGCAGCCCGCGCCCCTGCGCGCTCTTCAGCACCGCGTCGATCGTCAGGAACAGGTTCGTCCACTCGAACGGCCCGCCGGAAGTCCGCGCCTTGTTCAGCCGCGAGCGGGCGCTCTGATCTAGGAACAGCTCCCCGATCCCGCGCGACGAGTCCACCCTCCGCACCGGGCGGAGCGCCGTGCACAGCGCCAGCGGCAGGATCATCGTCCGCGTCCACGCCGCCACCTTGGTCAGGTGGAACGGGAACCACCGCGGCAGCAGGGCCGCCTCGGGCGGGATCGCCGGGCAGGCCTCCCACTCCACCTGCCCCAGGCAGGCGAGGTAGAACATGCTGAAGGTGTTGATCTTCTCCGCGCCGCCGAGGCGGCGCACCGCCTCGCGGGCCGCCTTCATGTGCGGCGCGTCGACGTGGTCCGACCGGGGATCGCCGAAGAGTTTGAGCGTGAAGTACGCCTTGACGGTCGCCGAGATGTCCGGCCCCGAACCCGGGTACTGCCCCCATGCGCCGTCGGGACGTTGAAGGCGGCGGAGGTGGACCAGCATGCGGTCCCACAGTTCCCGCTCCCCGGCGAGCATCTCCGCGGGTGTGTCGTGCCCGAGGGCCGCCTTCATCAGCAGGTACTCGGTGATGAGGATCGAGTCGCCCTCGAGCTCCGCGCACCAGTGCCCTTCGGGCTTCTGCACGCCGAACAGCGCTTCGACCGCCCGCCCGAGATGATCCGCGTGAGCCGAGAGCGCGGACTGCGTCGTGGCGCGGACCTCTCTCGTGCCCGGGCCGATGCCGGCCGGGTGAACCTCGATCTTGGAGAATGCCGCGGGGATGGTCGCCATTGGAAAGTGGGGGGTCGGGGCTCCGGAAAAGGGGCGTGGACAATAGACCCGCAGCGCCCGGGGTTCTCCCTTGGGATGCCGCCGCCAGCCCGCGCAGGGCACGCGGCGGGCCGCTCTCTACACTCCGCCCATATGCCAAGGCTGGACTACCACACCGCGGGTGAATCGCACGGGCCGGCGCTGATCGCGCTGGTGCAGGGCCTGCCCTCGGGCGTCGAGGTCGACGAGGCGTTCATCAACGCCGAACTCTCGCGTCGCCAGGGCGGCTACGGGCGCGGCGGACGCCAAAAGATCGAGACCGACCGCGTGGAGGTCCTCACGGGTGTCCGGCGCGGACGCTCGACCGGCGCCCCGATCACGCTCAAGATCATCAACAAGGACTCGCGCCTCGACGACCTCGAACGCACGCCCCCCGTCTACCGCCCCCGCCCCGGGCACGCCGACCTGGCGGGGAGTGTGAAGTGGCTCACCACCGATTGCCGCGACACGCTGGAGCGCGCCAGCGCCCGCGAGACCGCGGCCCGCGTCGCCGCGGGCGCGCTCTCGCGCTGCCTGCTCCGGGCGTTCGGCATCGAGGCCTTCGGGTTCGTTCGCACGGTCGGCACGGCGGCCTGGTCGGGCGAAGTCACGGCCGCCAACCGCGACCAGATGCACCTCGCCCGCGACGCCAGCGACGTCTACTGCCCCGATGAGCAGGCCTCAGCGCTCATGCGCGAGGCCATCCACCGCGCCAAGGTGGAGAAGGACACCGTCGGCGGCCTCATCGAGTGCCACGTCTTCGGCTGCCCGATTGGGCTGGGCTCCTGCACCGACTGGCGCGACAAACTCGACGCCCGTCTTGCGTACGCCGTCATGGGCATCCAGGCGATCAAGGCGGTCGAGATCGGGCTGGGAAAGGACGCCGCGGCCCTCCCCGGGTCGAAGGTCCACGACGCCATCTCCTTCGACCCCGCCCGTCGCGCCGAGCCCTCGCTCGGCTTCGTGCGCGACCGCAACAACGCCGGCGGCACCGAGGGCGGGATGACCAACGGCGAGCCGGTCGTCGTCCGCGCCGCCATGAAGCCCATCGCCACGCTGCTCCGCGGGATGCCCAGCGTCGACCTCAACACCAAACTCCCCGAGAACAGCGCCTACGAGCGGTCCGACATCTGCGCCGTCTCCGCCGCCAGCGTGGTCCTCGAGAACGTGGTCGCGTTCGAGATCGCGAGGGTTTTCCTTGAGAAGTTCGGCGGGGACTCCCTGACGGAGGCCCGCCAGAACCACGGGGCGTACCTCGACACCGCGCGCCTGCTCCCCCTGAAGCCGCCCGTGGCGACGATCGCCGGTCGGGCAGGGGCTTGACCCCTTAGACCGGCGGTGGCTGATCCCAGCGCCCCCGGGACAGGAATTTCCCGAACTTCACGATTCCCGGAAAGAACGTCCGAGATTTTTGCCGCCCCGCGTGGCATACTTGTACCGCCGCGTGAGAGTGGCCCGGTCCCTCATCAGGACCGGCCAAACCAGGTTCATCCGGGAGCAGTTGGAGGCTTGAGCCCATGACCATTGGCTCGGTTGTCTCTCGTGTTTTCCTGAGCGCCACGATCGCGCTCGGGCTGACCCCCGCCCTCTCCGCCGCGGACTTCGAGCCGGTGTGGCGCGAGGTGGCGCCCCCGCACCCGTTCACGTTCGTTCAGCACCCCACGACCTACACGCCCAGCGGGCGCGCCGCGTTCTGGAACCTCGCCGACGAGTTCACCGGCGCGTCCAACCCCGCCGGTGAGTGGACCATGGGCTACTCGCTGAACCGCTTCGGAGCATTCACGAACGCCACCACCTTCGGCTCGTCGCTCCAGGCTGGCGTCCTCGGCTGGTTCACCCCGGCGATCGGCAACCAGCCGTGCGTCGTCCGCGTCGACACCGCCACCGTGTTCCCCGCGCTCGGCACGGGCGTGACCCTGCCCGCCGGCAAGGTCGGCCTCATGCCCGACAGCCTCGGCAAGTTCGCCGCCGTCAAGTGGACCGCGCCCCAGAACGGCCAATACGCCATCGACGCCCAGTTCACCGGGCGCTCCACCCTCGAGACCGGCAACTCCGACGTCATGGTGCTTCGCAACGGGCTGCAGTTGTTCTTCTCGACCCTCCGCGACCCGCGCCAGATCGTCCTCTTCCAGACCGTCTTCGATCTCACCGCCGGCGAGACCATGGAGTTCCGCGTCGGCAAGAGCAACGACTCCAACGCCAACGACCTCAAGCAGTTCGACCTCGTCATCCAGCGCCTGCCCCGCCTCTGCCCCGGCAACATCAACGGCGACGCCAGGGTCGACACCGCCGACCTCGTGCTGCTTCTTTCGCAGTTCGGTCAGGTCGTCGTTCCCAGCGAGGGCGGAGACCTCAACGGCGACGGCGTCGTCGACACCTCCGACATGCAGATCCTGCTGTCGAACGTCGGCTGCGAGGTCTGATCGGGCCTCGATCGTTCGCCGCAACCCCGCCCGTCAATCCAGCGTGTTCACCAGCAGCCCGCTGCGCAGTTTCGGCTCGAACCACGTGCTCTTGGGCGGCATGATCTCCCCGGCGTCCGCCACCGCCATTACCTGATCGATCTCGACCGGGTGCATGCAGAACGCCGCCCCGGCGACGCCTGAATCGACGCGATTCTCCAGTTCGCCCGGACCGCGGATCCCGCCCACAAAGTCGATCCGCTTGTCCGTGCGCAGGTCGCCCACGCCGAAGATCGGCCCCAGCACCCGCTCCGAGAGCAGCACATAATCGAGGCTGGCGATGGGGTCGCTCATCGGGATCGACGCGGGCGGCAGCGTTACACGCCACCAGCCGCCGTCGGGGGCCTTGCCCAGGTACACGCAGAACGACCCGCGGGCCCCCGGCTCCGGGCTGACCGCGCGTTCCACAGCGCCCAACGAGCGGAGGCGCTCGACCACCCGCGCCGGCGTCTGCCCGTTCAGGTCTTTCACCACGCGGTGGTACGGCAGGATGCTCAGCTGCGACGCCGGGAACAGCACGGCCATGAACCAGTTGTACCCCTCGCTCCCGGTGTGGCTCGGGTTCGCAGCGCGTCGCTCGGCCCC
>JAFLCM010000131.1 GCA_017303565.1 Planctomycetota bacterium | reverse complement strand
CCGGTGCACCCGGGCCGAGCATCGCCAACTGCGTCTTCGACAACGCCTATTACTCCACCGACGTCGAGGTCAAGGGCAACGCCCAGGTCACCTACTGCCTCGGCAGCGACATCCCCGGCACCGGGAACATCAACTCCGTCTTCTTCTATTTCAACGACAGAGACGGCAACGACAACATCGCCGGCACACTCGACGACGACCTCAGCCTCGTCTCCACCTACGGCGTCTCGTACGGCATCGACACCGCCAACGCCGCCGCCCTCCCCGCCGACATCATCGACTTCGACGAAGACGGCAACACCACCGAACCCTGGCAGGGCATCTTCGTCACGAACGACACGGCCTTCACCCGTTTCGCCCAGCAGGGCCCCGCCCCCGACGGCCCCGCCGCCGGCGACCCACCCCTCGATATGGGAGCCTACGAGGCCCGCGGATCCCAGGACGTCCCAGGCCCCATCGTCTACGTCGACGCCGACGGCTCCGCCGACAGCGCCGGCCAACTCGGATCAGGTGCCTCGTGGAACCGCCCGCTCGGGTTCCTCGCCAACGCCATCACCCTTGCCAACACCTTCCCCTCGGTCGTCACCGAGATCCGCATCGGCGGCGGCATCTACCGTCAGGACGTCTACACGCAGGTCACCCGCCCCGGACTCCTCATCCGTGGCGGCTACGCCGGCCTCGGCAGCAACACCCCCGACACCCGCGATACCGACGCCTTCCCCACCATCTTCGACGGCGACATCGACTCCAACGACCCGCCCTACCTCGCCGACATCACCCTCCCCGCCTACGCCGACAACCGCGGCGTCGCCATTACCGCGTACGCCCCGGCAACCACGCTCACGATCGACGGCCTCCGCTTCCGCAACATCCTCCAGAACAACATTGTTTTCGACACCTCAGAGTGCAACGTCACCCTCCGCGACATCCAGTTCGCCCGCTGCTACTTCGGCGGCGGAGCCCTCATCGTCTACCCGTCGCCCGGCACCGCCGCCACCATGACCGACTGCACCTTCGACAACATCATCTACGACATCGCCGGTGTCGCCTGGCTCCGCACCGGCGCCACCCTCCGCATGGTCAACTGCCGCGTCACCGACGCGAAGCAGGACGCCCGATTCAACACCTTCCCCGAAGGCCCCGGACGCCCCGGCGGCCTCGTCTGGCACGAGAACGCCGCCACCTCCTCCTTCGTCAACTGCCTCTTCAATAGCAACGAAGCCGCCCACGGCGCCGTCCTCTTCAACGACAACACCGGCTCCGCCGCCTCCTTCACCAACTGCACCATTGTCAACAACCGCGCCCGCTTCTCCGCCGGCGCCATCTTCATGAACGCCGGACTCCCGCTCATCTCCAACTCCATCCTCTGGGGCAACACCGCCCCCGCCTACCCCCAGATGTTCTTCACCGGAACCCCCGGCAGCACCACCTTCCAGAACTCCATCATCCAGGGCGGCGTCTCGCAAGGCACCAACGTCCTCAACGTCAACCCCCTCTTCGCCGACCCCGACGGCCCAGACAACAGCCCCGGCAACGCCGACGACGACTTCCGCCTCCGACTCAACTCCCCCGCCGTAGACCTCGGCTCCGTCTCCTCCCTCCCCATCGACACCAACGACCTCGACCGCGACCTCAACACCGCCGAAACCCTCCCCCTCGACCTCGACTTCCTCCCCCGCAACCTCGACCTCGACTTCGACGCCACCCCCGAGCCCGACGCCGGCGCGTACGAGTCCTTCGCCAACGGCGTCATCAACATCACCGCCAACACCACCCACACCTCCATCGCCGAAGCCCTCACCGCCTCCTCCGCCGGGCACACCATCATCGCCCCCAGCGCCCAGTTCACCGCCGAGCCCTTCATCGACTTCGTGAGCAAGCCCGTCACCCTCGGCTTCTCCAGCACCATCACCCAGCCCAGCGGCGGCCGCTACACCCTCACCGACGGCGCCATCCTCGGACGCCCCGTCGGCGCTTCCGGCCCCAGCATCACCCTCAACGGCGAACTCCGCGTCCCCGCCAACGCCTCCGCTTTCCTCAACGCCTCCAGCCTCACCAACAACTCCGCCATCAACGTCTTCGACAACGCCAGCCTCGCCGCCGCCGTCCCCGGAACACTCTCCGGCTCCGGCAACCTCCGCCTCTACCCCGGCGCCACCTTCTCCACCACCGGCGCCCTCTCCGCCACCGGCGCCGTCAACGCACTCCCCAACTCCACCCTTTCCTCCACCGGCGCCCTCACCCTCGGCTCCAACTCCCCCTCCGTCTTCCAGTCCGCCACCATCGTCTCCGGCGGCACCCTCAGCATCCCCGGCGTCACCAACTGGACCAACTCCACCTTCACCGCACCCAGCCTCAGCATCGCATCCACCGGACGCTTCACCGGCTCCGGCAGCATCTACGCCACCACCCTCAACTCCGGACGCATCTACACCGTCGGCAGCACCCTCTTCGTCGGAAACCTCACCAACAACACCGGCGGAATCATCACCGTCCAACTCGGCACCGCCACCCTCATCGGCACCCTCACCAACAACGGCACCATCAACGGCATCCTCTCCAACCCGCCCCTCCCACCCCCCGACGCCGACCCCGAAACCACCGCCTTCTACCGCGAACTCGCCACCACCGAACGCACCGCACAGGGCGACGGCCTCTTCATCCGCGGCGACTACACCGCCGGCCCCGCCTCCTCCCTCTCACTCCCGAACCCCGTCTGGCGCCTCACCGTCGCCGGCAACTACGACAACGCCATCAACAACAACGCCAACTACGACATGCGCCAGGCCGAACTCGTCCTCACCAAGCCCGACGCCACCAGCACCGCAACCCTCGAAGCCATGAGCCTCGACCGCGGCCCCACCGACGCCGCCCTCAACCGCAACCTCCCCGCCTCCTTCCCCATCGGCACCCTCCGCATCACCTCCACCACCACCGCCACCACCACCGACAACCACGACAACGCCCTCGACGGCACCACAGCGTGCGAAGCCGTCTATACCGAAAACCTCATCATCGAACCCGGCGCCACCCTCACCGCCACGAGCTGCCGCGTCTACTACCGCAACCTCACCAACCAGGGAACCATCACCACCCCCCAGAACGTCATCGCCATCCCGCCCCCCTGCGGCGGCGCCGACTTCAACAACGACACCATCGTCGACACCTCAGACCTCGTCTTCTTCATCGGCCGCTTCGGCCAACCCAGCACCCCCGGCTCCCAGGCCGCCCGAGCCGACTTCAACAACAACGGCATCGTCGACACCCCCGACCTGGTCTACTTCATCGGCCGCTTCGGCAGCACGTGTCCGTAACGCGGCTACCACGTCCTCTTCGGGTGGCATTTTTCGCAATGATGAGGTCGGGAGTTCGACTCTCCTCCGCTCCACATGGATAACGGCCTTGGCGACTCGCCACGGCCGTTGTTCTTGGACACAGAGAGCGCAGAAACCCCGCGAAATCGCCCACGGGAGAATGGCGGGAGAAAGCGCGGCGGGGTCAGGTTTTGGGGGAGTTCTCGGGCGCGTCCAAGTTGGGCAGCGCCAAGATCATCACCATCAGAGAAGTGACGCGGAAGGCCGCGAGGCTCGCCGCGACGACGACGAACGCGACTCCGCGCGCGTCAGTCGTGGGTGTGTCGCTGATGCAGAGAGCCCACACCAATCTGTCCGCACCTCTCGCGGCCCGGGACAATCGCGCCTCCGGCGGCTGGGTAAAATCGGCTCGTATCCGCTACCCTTTGTGGATGGTTCCCAAGGAGATCAGCGTTGGCGTACCCGTCGGTTGACAAGCTCCAGAACACCCTTGCTGCCGAAGTCTTTGGCTACGCCGCCGACAAGAAGAAGGCGTCCGGTCGCGCCCTTGGCACGCTGATTGAAATCGTGACCTTTTACACGCTCTGCGCCTGGGGTTTGCGTGACGCGACCGCTATCGAGCGTCCCGCCCCCGAGTTTGCCAACCCGGAGATCACCCACAACGTCGAGTTTTCCGTGCATCCGATCGTCGGCAACAAATCGGTGACGGTGAAGCCGCTCGACTTGCCGCTCACATCCAAGAAACTCCTGAAACTCGCGGGCGAACTGCCCGACGGAACCAGCGTGCGCGACGAGCAAATCCTGTCACGCACCGGCGTCATGCGAAACTCGGCGGTCGTCGCCGAGCACGCGTGCGGCTTCACTACCGCCCACATCCACGCCGCGAAGCCTGACAGTTGCACGGTCGCGCTCACGGACCTCTTGGAAGCACCGTTTGCCATCTTCGAGTGCAAGCGTGTCGGCGTTGAAGAAGGGATGCGCAAGGGCCCGCAGACGATCGAGAAGGCAAAGCAGGGCGCGTACGTCGCCCGCTCGGTCTCTTCGCTCCAGAAGTTCCGACTCCAGAGCGGCAAAGTGCAGGGCGTGCTCGACGTGGGCGGAGGAAAAATCCGCACGGGTGACTACGACGCGCTCCTCCGCCAGGTTATCGACGGCAACGATGCCGATGCCCTCCGCCACTTCATCCTTACCGTCGGCGTGGTCAGCAACCACGGCAACTGGTTCACGGCTGAGAACCAGAACAAGGAACTCAAGGTTCTGGCGCACTCCTACGACTGGCTTTTGTTCCTGACCGATGCGGGCCTCGCCCAGTTCATCGAAAAGCTCCTCCGCAACCCGGTCGCCGAACTCAAACCCGCCAAGGACGCTTTCCTCGCCAGTTACCGCGCGGAGAAGACCGGCAACTCCTTCACCAAAGTCAAGATCGATACCAAGGCCGACCAAGCCTTGAAGCGGTACTTCGAGTTACACGAGAAGGAAGTCGAGTCGTGGTTCAACGTGATCGCCCCTCGCGGCGGCACGCTGAACCACCTCCAAGCAGATTTGGTCAAACTCGCGCGCAAGGATTGGAAAGGGATTCGTCAGCCATGACCGCAGGCCGCAGCATCGTCTCGATCAGCCAGACGTGGTGTACCCCACCGAAGTACATCCGCGCCGTCCGCGAGGTCTTCGGTGGGACCATCGCCCTCGATCCATGCTCCAACCGACACTCGGTCGTCAAGGCCGAGACCGAGTACCGTCTCCCCGACCATGACGGCTTGCACTGTTCTTGGAACTTTCCCACAATCTACGTCAACCCGCCCTATGGGGCAGACCGCGAGCGCGGAACGACCATCAAGCACTGGCTACGCAAGTGCGCCAATGCCCATCAAGAGCACCGCTCCGATGTGCTCGCCCTGGTCCCCGTCGCCACCAACACCAAGCACTGGAAGGACTATGTCTTCGGCGTCGCCGACGCACTCGCGTTTTTGTACGACACGCGATTGAAGTTCCTTGTGGACGGCAAAGACGGCGGCAAGGGCGCACCCATGTCGTGCTGCATGATCTACTGGGGCAGCGATGTCGAACGGTTCGAGGGGGTCTTCCTCCCGCACGGCGCAGTAGTCGACCTGCGCCGCCTGCAGGGCAAGCCGATCGGCTTGGAGCGCAACGCGGAACACACGCTGCTGTTCGCCAACGGTTCGCTGAGCGGACATGGGAAGCACCTGCTCCGCGTCCAGAGTTGATCCTTGCGCGTCTACCTTCGCGGGGTGCTGAGACGCGGCAGCCTCAGGCATCAGAGGACCAGTAGCGCTATGCCGCGACCGTAGCCGTCGGAGTCGCCTCGTCCACCAGGCGCAGTTGGTGCGCCAGCCGCTGCTAGCTCTCGACTAGCGCGAGCGGGCGCGAGGTCGCGGCTGGCGTCGGATAGGCGAGCACGCGGCGCACGAGGGCCGGATCGGTGTGGGCCGGATGCTGGGCCTCATCCCCGACCCTGTATCCAGAACGGTCGGGTACCCAACCGGGCCGCCGCTGCGAGGTCCGCCGCGCGGCCGTGCTCGCGCTCGAAAGCGGTCTGTTGGGTGGCGTTCCACGTAGGCCTAGGCTTTAAGCAGTCCGGCGCGCCCACGCCCAGGTCGGCAGGCTTCGCCCCGCCGCCGACCGAGTTCGGCCTCCAGCGCCCGCGTTCGGCCCTCACGACCCCGCGAACGAACTGGGCCGGATCGACGCGCGGGAGCACACCGAGCGCGTCGGGCTTGGTTCAAACCTCGCCCTTGGCGTCCACGACGAACGTACCCCGGTAACGGTCGATGAAGTCGCGCTCGTTCCTGGGGTCAGCGCCCGACTTGGCGAACGCGGCTCGGAGGGCGTGCTCGACCTTCTCGCCAACCCAACGCGACTGGACCTCCGCCGCCTTGGCCTTGCCTTGGTCGCGTTCCTTGGCGAGGACGCTCGTGCGCTCACCGAAGACCCCCGATTCCGACTCCCGAACCCCGCATCCGCCATCCGCATTTGCCATTTGCCATTTGCCATCTGCGATTCGCCATTCTCCCCCACTCGCCACTCGCCACTCGCCCCTCCGATCTGAGCTCTGAGTTCTGCTGCTCTGAGCGTTGCACCTCTGCCGCTCCAAGAGTCGCACCCCTGCCGCTCTGAGCGTCGCCCCAAGCCCCAAGCCAATCTCACCCGCATCGCCCCACAGCGCGCGCAATCTCCGCGCCCTCCACCAAATCCCACTGGACGCCGCCCAATCCCCGGCGCATACATGACGCGACCCTCCTTCCGGAGCCGCCACGCCATGCCCGCGCCCACCACCCGAGAGCCGCCCCATCCGTCCCCCCCACATCCCCAATCCGACATCCCACTTCCGACATCGGACCATCCCCGATCCGACATCCCAGACCCCACCCTCGACGACGTCCCCGAGGACGACCTCATCCACGACTACCTCAACCCCGCGATCACCCTCGAGCAGATCGCCGAGAACCTCGCCGTCACCGTCGAGGCCCTCATCGCCCACCTCGAACAGCCCCGCCTCCGCGCCGCCATCGAAGCACGCACCCGCGCCTCCGCGGCACGCGCCCACCACCTCGCACTCGCCTGCCTCCCCGCCGCCGTCGCCGCGACCCACCACACCATCACCACCAACCG
>JAFLCM010000130.1 GCA_017303565.1 Planctomycetota bacterium | reverse complement strand
AGCAGGTCGCCCTGCATGAGCTGGTGGATGGTTTCATAACCGACGCCGAGCACGCGCGGATCGAGCACGCCGCCCAGGCCCACCACGAGGCCGCCGAGCGCCGGCCACCACATCCAGTGCACCGGCAGCTTGGCGAACAGATCCTCGCAGGCATACACCAGGGCGGTCAGCGCGCCGGAACCGAGCCCGACCAGGATGCCAATCGCCAGGGCAAAGCCCAGCATCGCCGGCGACAGCACCTCGTGCGGGACCACCGCGAAGATCGGCCCCGCCCCCAGCAGCGGCACCCGCAGCACGGCTGCCACCATGGCGGCCACCGCGACGGGGATGAAGCTGCGCGGCTTCCACTCAAAGAGCAGCAGCTCCACGGCGAGCAGGACGGCGGCGATGGGCGTGGCAAACACCGCCGCCATGCCGGCGGCCGCCCCCGCGACGGCTCCCTCCCCCCGCTGAACGCCTCCGATCAGGATTCCCAACCAACCCCGGCCCGGCGTCGGGGTTTTTTCGTTTCTTGGCGGCGTGTCCGGCGCTCCGGGCGTCTCGGCGCGTCTCTCTCTACACTCGCAGCGAAGGCTCCGTCGTCCGGGGCCCGGTTTTCCGGAAGGCCCCGTGCATGGCGCGACTGGCGCTCATCGCCGACATCCACGCGAACTACGAGGCCCTCGTCGGCGTCGTGCGCGATGTCGAGCGCAACGCGATCGACAAGGTCGTGTGCCTGGGCGACCTCGTGGGCTACGGCCCCGACCCCCACAAGTGCATCGACCTGGCCTTCGACGTCTGCCACGCGCTGGTGATGGGCAACCACGACGAGGCCCTGATCAAGGGGCCTTCGCACGGGCTGGCGATGAACCTCCGCGCCAAGAACTCCCTGGAGATCACCCGCTCGCTCCTGACCGAGCGGCACCTGCACCTCCTGGGCAGCCTGCGGGCCGAGACCGAGGTCGAGGGCGTGGCGATCACCCACGGGCTGTTCGGGCCGCGGAAGTACGACTACCTGTACGACGCCGAGGCGGCGGCGCGGGCGTTCAACTGCTTCAAGCAGCGGTTCGGGGCCGTCGGGCACACCCACATCCCCAGCGTGTTCACCGCGCCGGTGGTCCGCCCCGTGTTCCCGGATCAGGTCGAGAGCAAGCCGGTGGGCGGGAGCACGCTGCTGCTCCTCGAGGAAGACCGGCGCGTGCTGATGAACCCCGGCAGCGTGGGCCAGCCGCGCGACCGCGACCCAAACGCTTCGTGGGCGATCCTCGACACCGGTGACATGACCCTCGAGGTCCGGCGCGTGTCGTACGACACCGACACCACCATGGCGAAGATCAAGAAACTTGGCCTGCCGGACTTCCACGCCGAGCGGCTGAAGGTTGGGGGATGAAGGTGTGGGGCTCAGGCACTGGGAAGTGGGCAGTTGGAATGGAGCAGGGCGCGGTCGGTCGTTCTGCGGGCGCATCGCGCACAGCGCATGGCGCACCGCGCATCAGGGGTGATCTCGCATGTGCGGCCGATTCACACATCTCTTCACCTGGCGGGAACTTCACGACCTGATGCGTCTGACGACGTGGCCGCCGGTAGAGTTGCAGCAGCGCTACAACGTCGCGCCGCGCCAAACCGCGCCGGTGGTGGTTCAAGACCCGGCCGCGGGCGCTCCGGCGCCACGGCGTGCGGCCATGATGCGGTGGGGGCTGGTGCCGGGCTGGGCGATGAAGGCGGCCGCCGGGGCCGCTGCCTCGAAAGCCGCCGAAGGCCTCATCAACGCGCGGTCAGAGACGGCCCGAACCAAGCCGACCTTTCGGTCCGCCTTCGAGAAACGCCGCTGCGTCGTGCCCGTGAGCGGGTTCTACGAGTGGCGGACGGTGAAAGCTCCACGGGCGGACGGCGGGGGACCCGGGGGCAAGGGTGAGACCACGCGCAAGGTCCCGCTCTACATCACGCTCGCCGGCGGCGGCCCGATGTTGCTCGCTGGGCTGTGGGAGCCGGGAGCAGAGCCGGGCGCGGAGACGTTCGCCATCCTGACCTGCGCCCCCAACGACGCCATGGCGACGGTGCACGACCGCATGCCGGTGATCCTGAACGCGGGCGACGCCGGCGCGGTGGACCGCTGGCTTGACGCGGGGCTGAAGGGCGAGCAGGTCGAGGGACTTCTGACACCCGCGCCCGACGGCACGCTGGAACTGCGCGAGGTCGGGACGCTGGTGAACAGCGTGAAGAACGAGGGGGCGGAGTTGCTGGAGCCGCCGAGCGCGGTGCGCGGGCGCGAAAAGAAGCCCGAGGGGCCGACGCTGTGGGGTTGAGCGGATTCAGAATGGCGGATGTCGGATGTGTCGCCGGTCAGAACCCGGCGGCTACGCTTGGGGCCGATGAACCACCGAGAGCGTGAGCGCTTCGACGGGCTGCTGGCGGAGGCGATGGAGACCCTGCCGGAGGCGCTGCGCCATCTGCTTGACGAGGTGCCGCTGATCGTCGACGACCGCCCGGAGCCGGCGCTGGCGAAGTCGCTGGCCAAGGAGTGGGGCGAGTCGTGGACGCCCGAGTTCGCGGGGGAGATCTGCGGCCTGCACACCGGCGTACCGCTGACCGAGCGGAGCGTGGGTCACTCGGGCGTCATGCCGACGGACATCCGCCTGTTCCGCGAGGGGATCATCAACACGGCGGGCGGCTGGAACGCGGGCGAGGGAGAGACCGACGACGACGTGGACGATGCCGTCTACGAGGAGATCTGGATCACGCTCCTGCACGAGATGGGTCACCACTTCGGGCTGACGGAGGAAGATCTGGAGGCGCTGGGGTACGGGTAGAGCCCGGCGCGGTACGCCGTGCGCGGTGCGCTCTGCGCCGTGCGCCGGCGGGGAGGCGAAGGGTCGGGGAAACGGCACATGGCAAAGGGCCAATGGGAAGGCTGGTCGGGGAATCCGAGTCTCAGGGTTTGCGCACCGCGCATCGCGCACGGCGCATCCCGCCCGGTAGACTCTCGCCATGACGCGAGTGGTCTTGTGCGATGATGAAGCGGGGCGGCTGACACCGCTCACGGACCTTCGGGCCTCGTTCCTGGTCCGGACCGGGGCGCGGACGACGCTGGAGCGTTGGGCGTCGGCGCAAGGGTTCACCGTCGCCTGCGTGTGCATCGACGAATCCCGGGCGGCGCTCACCCGCGAGCAGGTCGGCACATTGTCCGTCAACGACGCCGCGGCGATGAAGGGCTGCGTCGCGGTGAGCGGGCGGCTGGTCATGCCCTTGGCAGAAGTCAGCGCGCTCGCCCCGGGCGAGGCGCTCGTGGACGCGGCGGGGGGCGGTCGAGTCGTCGCTGCCAAGGCCCGAGAGGGTGACGACGCCGTGGCGGTGAGCGCCGTGATGACCGGCTCCTCGGCCGGCTTCAAGGAGAAGCGCGTCGAGGGACTACCGGTGCTCCGCCGCGCGTGGGACGTGATCCGCTGGCGCGACGGGTGCCTTGACCTCGACTTGAAGGACATCGCTCGATCATGGGGCCCGCCGGGGACCGGCGCAGTACCCGGTGCGGGCGTCGTCTGCGTGAGCAGCGCCGCGGTGTTCGTGCACGCGAGCGCCAAGGTCTCGCCGGGCGTGGTGCTCGACGCCGAGGGCGGGCCGATCGTCATCGATGAGAACGCGACGGTGCGCCCGGGTTCGATCATCGTGGGGCCGGCATATCTAGGGAGAGGTTCGAGCGTCCTCGAGCGCGGCCTCATCAAGGCGCACACCGCGATCGGACCCGTCTGCAAGGTCACCGGCGAGGTCGGCGGCACGATCTTCCAGGGCTACGCCAACAAGGGCCACGACGGGCACCTGGGCGACTCGTGGGTGGGCGAGTGGGCCAACTTCGGCGCGGGAACGACGAACTCCAACCTGCTCAACACCTACGGCGAGGTGACGGCGACGGTCCCGGTGCCGGGTGCCAGCCGTGAGCGCACGGGTTTGCAGTACCTCGGCTGCATCGTCGGCGACCACACCAAGTTCGCGATCTGCACGCGGATCATGACCGGCAGCGTCTTCGGCACCGGGTGCATGGTGGCGACGACGGCGGCCCCGGCGTCGAGCGTTCCGGCGTTCTCGTGGCTGACGGACGAGCGCACGCAGCCGTACCGCTTCAGCAAGTTCCTCGAAGTGGCGAAGACCGTGATGGCCCGGCGGAAGATCGTGCCGAGCGAGGCGTACGTGAAGGCGATGGAGCGACTGACGCAGCCAACCATCAGATAAAAGGACGCGTCGCGGAGCATTCGGCGCGGCCCCGCTCTGAGCCGCTTGACCACTCGTCCACTCAGCCACTTCATGAAAACCCTCTACCTCATCGACGGCCACGCCCAGTTCTTCCGGGCGTTCCACGCCATCCGGACGCCGATGAGTTCGCCGGTGACAAAGGAGCCCACCAACGCCACCTTCGGTTTCGTGGGCATGATGCTCAAGCTGTTCCGCGAGTACCGCCCGGACTATGTGGTGGTGGCGATCGACGTGTCCGGCGACCGCGAGACCTTCCGCAGCGAGATCTACCCCGAATACAAGGCGACGCGCACCGAAGCGCCCGAGAGTTTCGGTCCCCAGGTGGACCGCTGCGTCGCGGTGCTGAAAGAGATCGGCGTGCCCGTGGTGTTCGCGGAAGGCTTCGAGGCCGACGACGTGATCGCCACGCTCGCCACGCGCGTGGCGGACGCGGGGGTCGCCGTACGGATCGTCTCGAAGGACAAGGACCTGAAGCAGCTGCTCCGTGGTGGCACGGGTCTCCGACCCGTGTCGGCGGGCGCGTCCGATGAGGCCTCGATCGCCGCCCACTCCGCCCCCTCCGCCCCCATCGAACTCTTCGACATCCACACCGACCTCCGCATCGACCCCGCCCACCTCATGGCCGAGCAGGGCATCAGGCCCGACCAGGTCATCGACATGCTCACGCTGATGGGCGACACCGTCGACAACGTGCCGGGCGTGCCGGGCATCGGCCCCAAGACCGCCGCGGAACTGATCCAGAAGTACGGCACGCTCGACAACCTCATCGCCCACGCGGCGGAGATCCCCGGCAAGCGCGGCGAGAAACTCCGCGAGGCCATCCCCCGCCTGCCGCTGTCGAAGCGCCTCATCACGCTCCGCCACGATGTCGCCGTGGACATGCCGCTGGAGTCGGCGGCGGTGGGGCGGTTCGACCTCGCGAAACTCATCCCCATCTGCAAGGAACTGGGCTTCAACCGCTACCAGGACGAGGTGCGGACGCTCCTGGGCCAGCCGGCGGAGGCGAAAGCGGGCGTCGACGCGGCGCCGCGGGACCGCTGGTCCCCGCTCATCACGTTCCGCGAGGCGACGCTCTCGCGCACACGCCCGCTGCGCCCGGCGGAGGGGTGGCTCGTCACCCCCCTGCACGCCCACCTCCTCCCCGACGGGCGCGCGCTGCTCCACGGGGAGATGAAGAACACCGTGCCCGTCGAGCGCGATACGCCCTTCGACCTCATCGGGAACGACATGTTCTGGACCGTGGACACCGCGGCGCCGGAGCCCGCCTCCGACGCGACGGTGGTGGTGCGCCCCGCGCTCCCGTGGACCCGCTGGGTGGGCGTTCCCGACGGCACGCAGACGGACCCCGCGGGGGGCCACGGCGACGCCGTCGACACCGAGCTGCTCTTCTGCGGCGGCACCACGTGGCTCGCCGACGGGCGGCTCTTCTATGTGGGCGGCACGGGGATCTACACCCGCGCGCCCGCGCAGCCGCACCACCCGCCCACGAACGGGGTCTACGAGGGCGGGACGTGGAAGACGGCGTTCTTCGATCCGAGGATGCCCGTCGAGGGCGCGCAGGGCTTCAGCGTCGGGCCGCCGACGCGCCAGGGCATGCGCTGGTACGGCACCGCGGCGCGCCTCGCCGACGGCGACGTGGTGGTCGTCTCGGGCTTCTACGACACGGTCTACTACGCCCACACGGGGGTCGAGCGCCTCGACGTGCGGCGCAACGCGTGGCGCGAGCTCGTGCCCTCCCTCGGCGCGCGGCGAGACATCCCCCGCGAGGACCCGCGCGCGGGGCTCTCCTCGCACCCCGAGGACTACCCCCACGTGTTCACCCTCCCGACGCCCCTCCCCGCGTCGCACCCCGCGGCGGGCGGGATCTCTCGCGAGCTCATCGTGCTGGGCCGCGCGGGGGACATCTCGTTCCTCAGCGTGGAGGCGGGCGAGGGGACCGGGCGCATCGCGCGCGACGCGCGCTGGCAGCGCCCGAACGACCCTTCAGCGCCCACCGACGAGCGCACCCACGGGGCCTCGTCGGTGCTCCTCCCGGACGGGCGCATCGGCGTCGCGTCGGGCTCCGACAGCCCCGGCATCGGCCAGCGCTTCGACGTGTTCGACCCGCGGCCGGACTCGCCGGCCTTCGGCACGTGGCGCTCGATCCCGCTCTGCGTGGCGCCGGGCGCGTGCCACGCGCGGGTGCACGGCTCGGCGGTGCTCATGCCCGACGGGCAGGTGCTGCTGATGGCGGGGCGCAAGACCAACGAGCGCGCGCCGGGAGACCCCCGCGCGCCGCTGTGGATCGACCCCGAGGCGGGGACGGTGCGCGCGGGCACGCCGTGGTCCGAAGAGGACGTGCGCGGCTATCACAACGTCGCGCTGCTCACCCTCGACGGCCGCGTGCTCATCGGCGGCGGGCGCAGCTACCGCTGGTCCCGCTGCGACCGCTACGGGGCGGAGTACTGCGAGGACGAGCGCCCGGACATGCGCTGGTACAGCCCGCCGTACCTCGACCCCGCGCTCGCGCCGCTCCGTCCGCGCATCACCGCAGACCCCCGCGCGACGAGCGGCGCGGCCCTCCCGCGGGACCTCGACGTACCGGTCCTGGGCTACGACGGGACCTACGACGTCCCCGTGGCGACGGAGCGCGCCGCGGGCTGCGACGCGGGCCTGCGCGCCGTGCTCATGGGGCTCCCGACGCAGACGCACTCGTTCGACGCGGGGCAGCGCCTCGTGCCGCTCG
>JAFLCM010000013.1:2927-16226 GCA_017303565.1 Planctomycetota bacterium | reverse complement strand
CGCTGGCCCGCGATCTGACGCATGCGGTCGTGGAGCGGGCTGGGGTCCGGAGCGTTCTCTTGGTCGGGGGTCATGCGGCGTTCCCGGTTGGGGCGTTCGTGCGGCGGCGAGGTTACGCGACATCGCCCAGACCGAGGCTCTTGCCGTAGGTTTTCATCAGGCGCGATCGCAGCAGCGTTTCGCCCGGGTCAGCGAGGTCCGGGGACCGCGCCACCCAACTTTGAGCGTCCCGGCGGGCCAGGAGCAACAGTTCTGTGTCGCGCGGCAGCTCGGCGACTCTGAAAGGCGGAAGCCCGGACTGGCGTGAACTGAAGATGTTTCCGGGGCCGCGCAGCTCGAAATCGACCTCCGCCAGGGCGAAGCCGTCCGTCGTGCCCGCCACGGATTTGAGGCGCTTCTCGGCGGTGGGGGAGGTCGTGTCGGCGACCAGGACGCACACGCCCCCTTTGGTCCCGCGTCCGACGCGCCCGCGGAGTTGGTGAAGCTGCGCGAGGCCGAAGCGTTCGGCCTGCTCGATGACCATGAGCGTGGCGTTGGGCACGTCGACGCCGACCTCGATGACGGTGGTGGCAACGATCGCGTGGACCTCGCCGGCGCGGAAGCGGGACATGGCCCGGTCGCGGTCAGCGCGGCGCATCTGGGCGTGAACCGGCTCGACGCGCAGGCCCGCGAGCGCGCCCTCGGTCAGGCGCCTGAGCGTTGCGGCCACGTTGGCGATGGGAACTTCGGAATCGGGGGTCCCGCTCGCTGACGCTCGCGCCTCGCTGAACTGCTCGAACTCGGGCGCACCCACGCCCGGACCGACCGCGGGCACAACGTAGAACACCTGCTCGCCCTTCTCGATACGGGTCCGCGCATAGGCGTCCACCTCGGGCAGCGTCGCCGGGTCGACGAGCCGGGTGCGGATGGGCTTTCGCCCCGGCGGCAGGGCATCGAGCGTGCTCACATCCAGGTCGCCGAAGATCGTCAGGCTGACCGTGCGCGGGATCGGCGTGGCGGTCATCACGACGGTGTGCGGCACGCTGTCCGGCTCGGAGGCCTTGGCGCGGAGCGTGGCCCGCTGGTGGACGCCGAAGCGGTGCTGCTCGTCGATGATCGCCACCGCGAGCGAGTCGAACGCGACCGCGTCGCTGATCAGCGCGTGGGTGCCGATGACGATCGAGGCTTTGCCGGAGGCGATGCGCCCCAGCGCGGCCCGGTGCTCATCGGGGGCGAGCGAGCCGGTGAGCAGTTCGATCGACACACGCGAGCCTTCGAGCAGCCGCGAGATGCTCGCGAAATGCTGCTCCGCCAGCACCTCGGTGGGCGCCATCAGCGCCGCCTGGTGCCCCTCGGCGGCGGCCATGAGCATCGCGTACAGGGCGATGACGGTCTTGCCGCTGCCGACTTCGCCCTGAATCAGGCGGTTGGCGGGCGTGGCCTTCGTGAGGTCGGGCGCCAGTTCGCGGATCACGCGGTCCTGGGCCGCGGTGAGCGTGAAGGGCAGGCGCTTGCGGATGCGCTCGTCGATCGCGGTGGTCCAGCGCAGCATTGGGGCGCGGTGCTGCCTGCGCAGGTGCTCGCGGCGCAGGTGGACCCCGAGTTGCAGCAGCAGCAGCTCGTCGTAAGCGAGGCGGCGCCGCGCGTGGCGGGTCTGCTCCTCGCCCTCGGGCGCGTGCATCATCCGGTACGCGTCCGCGAGCGTGGGCATGTCGCGATCCTTCAGGAACGCCACGGGCAGGTGGTCGTTGATGAGCGGGAGCGCCTCGTTCAGGATCGAGGCGATGATGCCCTCGATCCGCTCGGACGGGAGTTCGGCGGTGGCGGGGTACACCGGACGCAGCCGGGCCTCGGCGCGGGCGGGCTCGGGGTGGTCGTCCTTGATGACCTGGTACTTCGGGTTCGTGAGCTGCAGGCCCGCGTGGTAGCGCTTCGCCTTGCCCTGCACTCGGAGGCGGACGCCGGGGTGGATCGTGTTCTTCAGAAACGTCTGGTTGAACCAGACGAGGTCGAGCCGTCCGGTGTGGTCGAGCAGCACGGCCTCGAAGCGGGGTCGCGAGCCGCGGGTGACGATGCGCGTGGCGGTCACCTCTCCGCGCGTCGAAATGACGTTCCCCGCGCCGAGGTCGAGTACCGGGGCCTCGGCTTGCTCGAACTCGTGGCGGTGGGGCAGGTGCTGGACGAGGTGCGCGACCGACGGGAGGCCCATGTCGCGCAGGGCGAAGGCCTCGGCGGCGCGCACGCCGGGGATCGCGGCGACCGGGGTGGTGAGGGAAAGCGGGGGCACTCGCCCAAAGGGTAAACGCGGCAGGCCGGGGGTGGCGAGCGGGGGTGGCCGGCGCGGGCGGCGTGTCCTTCAGGAGCCCACGATATTCCCGAAGGCGGAGAAGCTGGCGGGCATCGCGGTGGTCGCCGTTGCGACATGGACCGGGGCCCCGATCGGGCCTGTATCGAACACGAAGTTGACGCCCGCGCCGGTGAAGGCCGTGTTGGAATATACGGCGCCCCTCGGGGTCCCGGTGGCGGTGCCCGTCACGAGGCCCGTGCCCACCACGGTGTTGCCCTTGAACACGCACGCGGAGCCCATCACGGCGGTGATGCCGCCGTTCTGGTCGGTCTTGCGGATCAGGCAGTCGTGCATGATCGAGGCGTCGTTGAGTTCGACCTGGTAGATGATGCTCGAAGTCTGCGTGTAGTTGCGGATGTTGCAGTGGGCCACAACGCTGGCGCCCAGGGCCCGCACCACGATGGCCTTGGTGTTGGCGACGACGGCGCAGTGCTCCATACGCGAGTTCTGGCTGAGCGTGATCGGCGTGGCCTCGGTCGCGGGGCCGTCGCTGACCGTCGCGTTGATGGAGCAGGAGCGCAGGATCGACCCGTTGTTCGCGAGCACCGCCGCGATGCGGTTGAGCGTTAGGACGGTGCAGCGCTCCATGATGCCCTGGTCGAGTTCGATGGAGCCGGCGCAGAGCTTGAACGTGCAATCCGTGACGATCGCACCGGTCTCGGTGTGCAGGGGCACTCCCGAGCACTGGTGGAAGGTGCAGCGCGAGACCATCGCGAAGTCCGAGGCCCACACGCCGGTTCCGCAGCGGTCGAAGGTGATGCCCTCGACCCGGGCGGATTCGGCGCTCGAGAAGTCGACCGCGAACCCGCCGAACAGCGCGATGTACCCGTTCAGCACCGCCGAGCCGACGCCGTCAAACTTCACGGCGGTTGGCGTGGTGTTGGGGGTGGCGATGATGGCGAAGCCGTTGAGGTCGATGGTCACGCCTGGAGCCGTGACGTTGATGCCCACGCTGTACTCGGGGGGCACGATGAGGTTCGCGGTCAGGTGATAGCGGCCGGGCTCGGAGATGATGCGGAGCGCGAAGGCGTCGCCCGGCGTCGTGTCGGGACCGATCGGGGTGCTGGGCCGGGTGTAGCGCGCGGCCTGGGCCGTGCGGTCGAACAGTTCGTCGGTCGTTCGCCCGGTGGGCGCCACCGGACCCGCCGGCGGATCGAGCGGCCCCGCACCCGCCCGCGAGGCGATCGACGCCAGACCCGCGATCCCGGCCACTCCCAACAACGCACGGCGGTCGAGTTCGTTCATGGTGAAAAGAAGGTAGCGGGGGACTGCTCCGTGTCACGCGCCGAGGCGCGGAATGTCGGGCCGAATGTGGGGGCGGGGACACGCGGGCGGGGCGTGGAGCGGCCCGCGCGGGGCGAACGGGCGGGTTCTCGGTCGTGGGATCGCTGCGAAGGTAGAATCGGCCCCTCCCGTCGGGGCTAAGGGTCGGCGTGGGCCGACCGGTCCGAAGGGGCTTTGTCGCGAACCGAACGGAGTTTCCGCCCATGCCGCGTTCCGCTCGTCTTTTCGGTGGTGTGCTGGTGGCCCTTGCCGGTGCGGTGGTCTCGGTGGGCTTGCCGGCGTCGGCGCTGGGTCAGGGCGGCTCCGCCTCGTCCACCGCTGCTTCAACGCCCTCCGCCGTCGCGGGCGCTTCCTGGCTGAACAAGGCCAGCGACACCACCAAGGCGACGCCCGGGACCGAGTCGGCGGACGCGCTGCTGTTCGCGCCCCTGAGCGCCGTCGAGGCCGCCCCCGCCGGCGCGGGATCGATCGACGCCGCCTCTTTGCTGGGCCCCAAGAGCCCCGAATGGGCCAAGGCCAAGGCGTGGGCCGAAGGGGCCGCTCAGGTCAAGGCCCTCGAAGCCCTGACCGCGGCGACCGACACCAAGAAGAAGTACCTCATCACACTGCCCTACGGCAGCGCGGGGGTCGATGCCGCATGGGTGAAGGCGGGCATCGTCGTCGAACTGCCCAAGGACTCGATGCTGGCCGGGGCTCGATACCGCTATCTCGGAGCGCTGGAGCGGTTGTTCGCGCTGTCCAGCGTCGACGCGACCCGCCTTGCCGACAGCGGCAAGGGCGACAAGGCGCTGACCCGCTGCGTCGAGTGGTTCCGCCTGGCGAAGATGGTCGCGGAGCGCGAGAGCGTGACCGAGCGCGTCTGGGCCATGCGGCAGATGATCCTGGCCACGGAGCGGATGCGCGACATCGCCTACGCCTTCCGAGACGCGATGTCGCCGGAGGTGTGCCGCAACGCCTCGGACGAGCTCGACGAGCGGCTGGTGCAGGTCCGGCGCCTGAGCATCCCGTCGGTGGAGCGTTTCGCCGCCGAGCAGTTGATCGAGGCGACGATCGCGGAGAAGGGCGCAGTCAACCCCGGCAAGTTCGCCGCCACGATGGCGCGGCTCAAGGCGGGCGAGCGTTCGCTGTCGAACTTCGGCGCCGCCGCCTGGTACCGAGAACTCGCCGCCGGGCACGCCGGCTGGTTCGACACGAAGGACCAGCTCGCGAAGGTCTACGGCGGCTGGACCAACCGCTGGGCGATCCAGAACCTCCACGACGACCTGCTCCAGATCCCCAGCGACTACGCCAAGATGGACAAGGCGAAGTTCGCGCTGATCGACGCCGCGACCAGGGACATCGAGCAGATGCAGGCCCTGCGCCTGGAACTGATGACCTCGCTGGCGGGCACGCGCGTCTCCCTGGGCGTGGTCGGCTACGAGCGGAAGGAGAAACGCTGGCCCCCGAACGTCAGCGCCATCGCGCCGAACTACGTCCGTGCCCTCGACCCCGACCCCTACGGCTACGACAAGCGCTTCAAGAACCTCAACGCCTTCAAGTTCAAGGTGCCGATCCGCGACGACCCCAAGCGCGAGCGCGAGGAGCCCAGGCCGCACGAGATGATGGTGGGGGTGGGAACCGCGTCAGTCTCTGCGCCATCGCAAACTCCGGAGATGCTTGAAGCGATGTCCAAAGCCGCGGCGGATCGCGTCGCTGCCGACCCGGAGGCTGCGGAACTCGCCATGCGATTGGTCGCCATCAGCGCGGCGGTCGGAATGGCCGGAGCAAATGGGCACGAACTGACCGAGTCGGCGCTGTCCAGCCCCGCAGCATTTCTGGAGTGGGCCAAGGAAGAGTACCGGCTGGTTTCCAAGCAACGCGATACGAAGGAGGCTTGGGCTTCCATTGCGCAGAGCATGAATGCCGATCTCAAAGGCAAGGGATTGGACGGAAGTGCGTTCGGCAACGCCCGCGCGGCGAAGATCTCCGAACTCACCATGCTCCCAGACGCGGAAGGGAAGCTCGGAATCGATTTCGCCGCGATGCGGGACGCGACGGCTGAGTTGATCCGTCTCAGGTGTTCCCATCCAAAGATGGATGCGGCCTTTCGGGCCGCAGACACCGGCACGCTCACGCCCGAGTTGCTTCGTGAGGCCGAGCTCGAGTCCCAGGCCCAGTTGGTCGGTGCCCAGCAGTTCAGCGCGATCGCCGAACAACTGCATAAGGCCTATACCGGGCCGATGGGGGCCCGTCTTCAATCGCTCCATGGCGTGAAGCCAACCGGCGACCAATCCGCGAGCGCTGCAGGCTTCCGCGTCACCCTCACCCAGAAGGACTTCCTCCTTTGGTCCGTCGGCCCCGACGCTGCGGACGATCAGGCCAAATCTGTCGGTTCCGGCGGCAGCGACGTCCTCATCTGGCCCCCCATCCTCAGCCTCCGCCGCGAGCACGCCGGGCACTGAGACGCCCGGTTCATCGCGGCATCAAAGCGACGGCGTGGCACTTGTCGCTTGGGCAGGAAGCCCCGGGCATCGCCCCGCGCGGTCGTCGTGAATAGTGTTCCCCCCATGGCGCACAAACTCGTCATCATCGGATCTGGACCCGCCGGCTGGACGGCGGCGATCTACGCCGCCCGCGCTCAGCTCGACCCCGTCGTCTACGTCGGCGTGCCCAAGCAGACGCCCTCGATCGTCCTCCCCGGCGGGCAGCTCATGCTCACCACCGAGGTCGAGAACTACCCCGGGTTCCCCAACGGCGTCACCGGCCCCGAGATGATGGAGATGTTCCAGAAGCAGGCCGAACGCTTCGGGACCAGGGTCGTCCACGCCGACATCGCCTCGTGCGACTTCGGCACCCCCGAGAAACCACGCCGCCCGTTCGTTCTCAAGACCGACGACGGCAACGGCAAGTCCGAGACCATCGAGGCCCACGCCGTCATCATCGCCACCGGCGCCGTCGCCAACTGGATCGGCCTCCCCAACGAGATGCGCCTCGCCCGCCAGGGCGGCGGCGTCTCCGCCTGCGCCGTCTGCGACGGCGCCCTCCCCGCCTTCCGAAACCAGCCCCTCGCGGTCGTCGGCGGCGGCGACACCGCCATGGAAGAGGCCACCTACCTCACCAAGTTCGGCTCCACCGTCTACATCATCCACCGGCGCGACAGCCTCCGCGCCAGCAAGGTCATGCAGCAGCGGTTCCTTTCGAAGCCCAACGCCAAGGTGCTCTGGAACAAGGTCGTCGTCGACGTGCTGGGCGAGGACCACATCGAAGCCGTCATGCTCCAGGACACCGTGACGAAGGAGCGCTCCCGCCTCGACGTCCGCGGCCTGTTCGTCGCCATCGGCCACACCCCGGCGACCGGCTTCCTGCAGGGCACCGGGCTGAAGTTCAACGACAAGGGCTACGTCCACCTCGACCACCGCCACAGCGCCACCAACATCGAGGGCGTCTTCGCCGCGGGCGATGTGGCCGACGCCGAGTACCGCCAGGCCATCACCGCCGCGGGCATGGGCTGCCAGGCCGCCCTCGACGCGGAGCGTTGGCTGGGGAAGATGGGGATGGTCTAGGTCTCGCGGACGCCCGCATCCGGGTACCCCGCCGGTCCCCGGCGGGCGAAAGCCTCGCACACACCGATCTCCTGCGGGACGCGTCAATGCCGCGCGTGCGACACCATCGTCTGCACCCGATCCGGGCCGACGCTGATGATGTCGACCGGCACGCCCACGTACCGCTCGATGAACTCGACGTAGCGCTGGGCATTGCGGGGCAGGTCGGCTCGGTCGCGGACGCCAGAGATTTCGGGGAACCCAGGCAGCGATTCGTACACCGGGCGGGCCCCCGCGAGCGAGGCTGCGTCGGGCGTGAAGCGGTCGGTCCGCTTGCCGTCGATGTCGTAGCCCACGCACACCTTGACCGTCTCGAAGCCCGCCAACACGTCCAGCAGCATGATCGCCAGGCGCGAGGCCCCGTTGATCATGGCGGCGTAGCGGACCGCGACCAGGTCGAGCCAGCCGCAGCGGCGCGGGCGGCCCGTCGTGGTGCCGTACTCGCGCCCGCGTTCGCGGATCGAGTTCGCGGTGTCGTCGAGCAGTTCGCTGGGGAACGGCCCGGAGCCCACGCGGGTGCTGTAGGCCTTCATGATCCCGATGACGTCGGAAACGTGCTTCCCCGGCACGCCGGTGCCCGCGGGAATCCCCAGCACCGAGCAGTTGCTGCTGGTGACGTACGGGTACGTCCCGTGGTCCACATCCAGCAGCGTGGCGTTGGCGCCCTCAAAGAGCAGCGAACGCCCCGAGCGCAACAGGTCGTGGAGCTCGTACACCGTGTCGGTGATCATCGGGGCCAGGCGCTTGCCCGCGGCGAGGGCACGCTCGCACACGCCGTCGGGATCGATCGCTTGGGTATCGGCTCCGAGGGCGTTCAGCGCCGGCCCCTTGAAGCGCCACGCGGTATGGACCTTCTCGCGCAGGATCTCCGGGCGTAGGAGGTCGCCGACGCGGACGCTGGTGGAGCGAGCGGCCTTGTCCGAGTAGGCGGGCCCGATGCCGCGCTTGGTGGTGCCGATCGACAGCCCCGAGGGGCCGCCGGCCAAGAGCGTCTCGCGGGCCTCGTCCTCCGCCTTGTGCCAGGGCAGCACCACGTGGGCGCGGTCGCTGAGTCGGATCCCGGAAAGGTCGATGCCCTTGGCCGTGAGCGCGTCGAGTTCCTTCAGGAGCGCATCGGGGTCGACCACCACGCCGTTGGCGATCACCGCCCGCTTCCCGGGGTGAAAGACGCCCGAGGGGATCAGGTGCAAAGCGTGGCGCTGCCCGTTGATGACCACCGAGTGCCCGGCGTTGGCCCCGCCGTTGTAGCGCACCACCGCGTCGAACGCGGGGGTGATCAGGTCGATGACCTTGCCCTTGCCCTCGTCGCCCCATTGCAGGCCGACGACGGCGGTGCAGCGCGGAGTGGGGTTGGCGTGGTGGGCGGGGCTGGTCATGGCGGCGTTCTCGGACGTTTTCGGGCGGATGGGCGGAGGGGATGGTAGGGCAAAGGACCCAGCCCGGCGGGTGATTGGATCACCGGGTCAAGCGGCCCGCCGGGCGGCACGATGAGATGGAGAGATCGGGGGCAATCCCCGAAAGGGAGTGCGATGGCGGAGACCGTACGGATCATGTGCCCGAACCTGCGCTGCCGCGCTGTGCTGGCGGTTCCGGAAGCCGCGCGCGGGCGGATGGTCCGCTGCAAGCAGTGCGGCACGAGCATCCGCATTCCCGACAAGAAGGCCCCCGCCCCCAACGCCCAGGCGCAGAACGCCGACGGCGCGGGCAAGGAAAAGAAGGCCGCCTGATCGCGTCCTGGCGCTTGCCCGGCGGCGCCGCTACTTCTTCCCCGCCTTGTTGTCGTCCTCGAAATCGAAGTCGAAATCGAACACGCTCGAGTCGTCCGACGACAGGCTTCCCTTGATCGACGGCACCGGCGCCTTGGTCACCGTGCGCTCGGGGTCGTCGGGCTCGGCGCTCTTGATGGCCGGGTTGCCGGCGGGCGGCGTCTCGGCCAGCGCATCGGGCGCTGGCTTGGCGGCGGGCGCGGCGGGGGGGCTGATGTTCGCCGGCACGCCGTTGATCTGAACCCCGATCGTGAACGGGCCGACGCCGATCATGTCGCCCGGCTCAAGGGCCGCGGACGACGCCTTGACCATGTTGATGAGCGTCCCGTTGCTGCTCTTGAGGTCGCGGACCGTGACGCCGGAGGCCTCGACCGCGATCTCGCAGTGCTGACGAGAGACCTGCGGATGCGGGATCCGCAGCGTGGCGCTCTCGTGACGCCCGAGAATGTACTTGCCCGGCTTGAGCGGGATGGTGCGTGACTTGCCGTTGGGCGCGAAGACGACGAGGGTCACATTCATGCGGCACGCTCGGGGGGAAGAAACTCGAACCGTGCGGTTCCCGACTCGAACAGGGCGCGCGGTCTACCGTTGATCCGCGTGCCCAAACAGAGTACCGACATCAGTTTAGGGGGGCAACGCCGCTTCGAGGCGTCTCCGGTGCTGCGCGCCCTGGAGGGCGTCGCGGGCACGCCCGCCGCGCCCGCTTCCCTCTACGTCCACGTCCCGTTCTGCTTCCACAAGTGCCACTACTGCGATTTCTACTCCTTCGTGGACAAGGCCAACCAGCAGGACGCCTTCGTCGCCGCGCTCAGGAAAGAACTGGCCCTCTTGGGGCCGCTCTCGCGGGGGCGGGCCTTCGGAGGCCTGCGAACCGTCTTCATCGGCGGCGGAACCCCCAGCCTGCTCCGGGTTGACCTGTGGGAACGCCTCCTCGAAGCCCTGCACACCCACTTCGACATGCCCGCCGACGAGTTCACCGTCGAGTGCAACCCGGAAACCGTCACCCCCGAACTCATGCGGACCCTGAAGGGCGGCGGCGTGACACGCGTCAGCATCGGGGCGCAGAGTTTCGACCCCGCGAATCTCAAGGCCCTGGAGCGCTGGCACGACCCCGCCAACGTGGCCCGGGCGGTCCGGATGGCCGCGGACGCCGGCATCCAGCGCCGCTCGATCGACATGATCTTCGCCGTGCCCGGCCAGCGCGTGGAGGACTGGGACATGGACCTGTCCCGGGCGATTGAGATCGCTGACGCGGCCCCCGGGCTGGAGCACCTCTCCTGCTACAACCTGACGTACGAGCCCAACACCGCGATGACGCGCCGCCTCGAAAAGGGCGAGTTCGCGCCGGTGCCCGAGGACGACGAGGCCGCGATGTTCCGCCTCACCCGCTCGCGCCTCGCCGACCACGGTTTCGAGGCGTACGAGGTCAGCAACTTCGCCCGGGGAGGGGCCGCCCGCTGCCGCCACAACCTGGCCTACTGGCGTCAGGAGCCCTGGCTCGCCGCAGGCCCCAGCGCCTCGGCCCACGCGGCCGGCTGGCGCTGGAAGAACGCCGGCAGCCTCGGCGAGTGGATGCGGCACGTCGAGGCGAACGGCGGGCTGGCGCCCGTGACGGACATCGAGCCCCCGGAACCGCGCCGGGCCCTGTCGGAACGCCTGATGACGGGCCTCCGCCTCATCGAAGGGGTGGACGCGGCCTCGGCGCTCTCGGACGCGGAAGCGCTCGGCGTGGCGAGGGGCCTGCGCGACGCCGCCGACCGCGTTGCGAGGAAGGGGCTGCTCATGGAAGCCGGCGGACGCTGGACACTCACCGAGGTGGGCGTCCTGGTGGGCGATTCGATCGCGGCGGAACTCATGGCCGGGCTGCGGGCCTAGGTGCTCCGACGCCGGATGCAGACCCGCGGACGCGCATAGGCTTTGGTCTGCCATGAAGATCAAGTGCGATCGCTGCGCAGCGGACGCGACCGTTCACGAGGTGACCCTCAAGAGCGGCGAGAAGGTCGAACACCATCTTTGCGAGTCGTGCGCCCGCAGCGCCGGCATCGCCATCAACGCCGCCATCAGCCTCGAGAAACTGGTCACCACTTTCGTGACCCAGCACGCCGCCGCCGCCGGACCCCGCGCCGTCTCCAACGCCTGCGAGGGCTGCGGACTGACCTTCGCGGAGTTCCGCCAGAAAGGCCTCCTGGGTTGCCCTTCGTGCTACGCCAGTTTCGAGCAACAGATCGGCCCCCTGATCGAGCGTGCCCATCAGGGTGCCACGCACCACTGCGGCAAGACCCCCGCCAAGGCCGAGTTCTCAGAGGCCATGCGCCAGCGCATGACGCTCCTGCGCCAGCAACTCTCCGAGGCCGTCGCCAGCGAGCAGTACGAGCGCGCCGCCGTCATCCGCGATGAACTCTCCCGAGTGACCGAGCCGGCACCGCGAGCGACGAGCGAGAATCCGCCCGAGAAATCCCCCGCCAAAGGGGCCGCAAAGGCCTCGCGCCCCAAGCGTGACCCGGCGCAAGGCGAGGAGAAGGCCCCGTGAAAGGCCGCGCGCCCCAAGACCCCGGCGACCCCCGCCCCGAAGGGGGAGAAGGCCGCGCCAGCCGCCGAGTCACCGGCGCCGGGGAGCCCACGCTCTGGAACGCCGGCGGCGCCGAGTGGCTCAAGGGCGACGGGCCTTCCAGCGACGTCGTGCTGTCCTCCCGCGTGCGCCTCGCCCGCAACTTCGCCGGATTCCGCTTCGTGGCCCGCTGCACCAAGGAAGAACGCTCCCAGATCGCCCGCGCCGCCAAGGCCCACGCCCTGAGCGGTGAAGTCTGGCACGCCGGCGGCGTCATCTGGATCGACCTCAACGACACCCCCGAGATCGAACGCCAGGTCCTCGTCGAGCGACACCTCATCTCCCAGCAGCACGCCAAGGGCAGCGAGCCCCGCGGCGTCGCCATCAGCGTCCCCGACGAGCGCCTCTCGATCATGGTCAACGAGGAGGACCACCTCCGCATCCAGGTCATCCGCGCCGGCCTCGCCCTCGAGCACGCCTTCGCCCAGTCCTCGCAGGTCGACGACGCCGTCGAGGCACGCGCGGACTACGCCTTCAGTTCTCGCTGGGGCTACCTGACCGCCTGCCCCACCAACGTGGGCACCGGCATCCGCGTCAGCGTCATGCTGCACCTCCCGGGCCTGAAACTCACGGGCGAGATCGAAAAGGTCAAGCGCGCCGCCGGCGCCATGAACCTCGCCATCCGCGGCTTCTACGGCGAAGGCTCCGAAGCCATCGGCGACCTCTTCCAGGTCTCCAACCAGACCACGCTGGGCAAGTGCGAGAAGGACATTCTCGCCGCGTTCGAGCGCGAGGTCATCCCCCGCGTGATCGAGTACGAGCGCGTCGCACGCCGCACGCTCATGGAGAAGCGCCGCCTCTACCTCGAGGATCAGCTCTTCCGCGCCGTCGGCGCGCTCTCGAACGCCCGCCTCATGAAGTCCGATGAGGCCATGCAGGCCCTCAGCATGGTCCGCCTCGGCGTCTGCCTCGGCTTCTTCCCGCGCATGAACCTTGCCCGCGTCCACGAACTGATGCTCCAGACCCAGCCGGCACACCTCCAGCGTCTGGCCCGGAAGGAGCTGGACCAGGCCGAACGCCGCGTCGAACGCGCCCGCGTGCTCCGCGAGGCGTTCTCGGCGTGAGCCCCCCGCGGGAAAATCCCCGCGAGCATCCCAACGGTCAGCAACCGTTCGTCTGGCCACCGCGGCCCGCGGCCACCACCGCGCCGATTCCGTCGGCCACGAGCGCGGCCGAGCGGCCCGCGCCAACCCTCAGCCCCGCGAACGATGGGCCTCCCGACCGGCCCCGCTTGGTCACCTGGTGGCGCGAGTTCGAGCGCGTCTGGCTCGCGCCCACCACGCCGCCCCTGGACGAGATGGCCCGCCTCGCCGACTGGCACGCCGACGAACCCGGGGATTTCTGCGACCGCTGCGGCACCACCCTCGCGGAAGGCGAGGCCGCAGCGGGAGACTTCGGCTGCGCCTCCTGCCGCAACGATCCGCTCGTGTGGGACCGCCTCGTCCGCCTCGGCGAGTTCACCGGCCCGCTCGCGTCCTGGGTCGCCCGGGTGAAGTTCACGCGCTGCCACTGGCTGGGAGAATCGCTGGGGCGCGAACTGGCTCGCGCGATCAGGCGACACGCCGCCGTCGCCCCGAACGAGCGCGTCGTGGTCGTGCCCGTCCCGATGTCCTGGCGTCACCGCGTCGGTTCGGGCATCGATCACGCGGGCGCCATCGCACGCGGCGTGGCAACCGAACTCGGCTGCGACATGGTGCGAGCCCTCGGCCGCGAACACCGCCCCACACAGCGTGG
>JAFLCM010000013.1:0-2900 GCA_017303565.1 Planctomycetota bacterium | reverse complement strand
ACCGCACGCGAGCAGAACGTCAAAGGCTCGATGTGGCCGCGTCGCAGGCTCGCCGACGGCGTCACCGTGCTGCTGATCGACGACGTCTGCACGACGGGCGCGACGCTCCGTGCCGCCGCCCGGGCCCTCAGGCGGGGGACGCCGGAGGAAGCCGCCCCAAATCGCGGACAAGGCCCCGACCTGTCACCCGCCCGACGTGCGAAGGGCTGGAAGGGCCGGCTGGTCGCCTGCGTGGTCGCCCGGACGCCAGACCCCGATCGCCGCCCGCTCGGCCCCGTTGGCGAAGGCACTGTCGCCGACGGTGGGGGAGGACCCGGCCAACCCTACGCCTGAACCGACGCCGTGAATCGGCGGCTCGATCTCGGAACCCCCAGATGGTGGCGGGGTGTGGAAAATCCGACGAATGCGGCGATTTGGTGGCGAAATCACCGAAAAACATCCCTATTGGCCGGAATCGTGCAGGATTCGTCCACGGGCCGCAGGGCGTGGCCACGCCCCGGATTCGAGGAATCTTCGTGAGGGCTTGACATCCTCGGAGAGACTGGTACACTCTTCCTCCCGGTCGCAAGACCACCCCTGAACGCACCACACGGCGTCTGGGCGAGACGCCCAAAGCTGTGCATCGGATGTTCAGCCTCTTTGACAAGTGAACAGTTGGGTCACCGCGAGAAGATGCGGCCTTGGCAGGCGTGAGAACGCCGTCCTCACCGGACAGCCTCGGCCTTACCACAAGGTGTCACGGGTGTCACAGCACCTGTGAATGCTCTTGAGGAATTTCTCGTTGGTGATGACAGATTGCAAGCAATCGAGTCAACCAATATTCCTCATTAGCCACATCCCCCGGATTTGCCGTCCGGGGGCAACCGGGTCTACGGACCCGGTTGAGACCACCATCCACGAACGTGGGTGGAGGGCTAGGCAGACTTCTAGATTGACGATTCTCCCGTTCCGAGGCCTTGTGCCGAGGGGCGGGGTCAACAGAAAAAATCAATTGAAGAGTTTGATCCTGGCTCAGATTGAACGCTGGCGGCATGGCTAAAACATGCAAGTCGAACGAGAACCCCGCAAGGGGGGACAGTGGCGGAAGGGCGAGTAATGCATTCGAACGTGCCCCGAGGTGTGGGATAGGCATGGGAAACTGTGCGTAATACCACATGTGATCTCCGGATGAAAGCCGAAAGGCGCCTTGGGAGCGGCGAATGTCCTATCAGGTAGTTGGTGGGGTAATGGCCTACCAAGCCTAAGACGGGTAGCCGGTGTGAGAGCACGGCCGGCCGCATCGGGACTGAGACACTGCCCGGACTCCTACGGGAGGCTGCAGTAACGAATATTCCGCAATGGGCGAAAGCCTGACGGAGCAATGCCGCGTGCAGGATGAAGCGGTTTCGCCGTGTAAACTGCTGTCAGGTCCTAGGAACACTGACCGGGACCAGAGGAAGGGTCGGCTAACTCTGTGCCAGCAGCCGCGGTAATACAGAGGACCCGAGCGTTAATCGGAATCACTGGGCTTAAAGGGTGCGTAGGCGGACCCGAAGGTGCATCGTGAAATCCCTTGGCTCAACCAAGGAATTGCGGTGCATACCACGGGTCTTGAGGCAAGTAAGGGCGGTCGGAACGCTCGGTGGAGCGGTGAAATGCGTAGATATCGAGCGGAACGCCGAAGGTGAAGACAGGCCGCTGGGCTTGACCTGACGCTGAGGCACGAAAGCGTGGGGATCAAACAGGATTAGATACCCTGGTAGTCCACGCTGTAAACGATGTGCACTAGATCGGTGCCGGTTTGACCCGGTACCGGTCGGAGAGAAATTGTTAAGTGCACCGCCTGGGAAGTACGGTCGCAAGGCTAAAACTCAAAGGAATTGACGGGGGCTCACACAAGCGGTGGAGCATGTTGCTTAATTCGAAGCAACGCGAAGAACCTTACCTGGGTTTGACATGCACGGATTAGTCGGTGGAAACATCGATGACAATCGCAAGAATGGAACGTGCACAGGTGCTGCATGGCTGTCGTCAGCTCGTGCTGTGAAGTGTCGGGTTAAGTCCCTTAACGAGCGCAACCCCTGTCGTTAGTTGCTAACGCGTCATGGCGAGGACTCTAACGAGACTGCCGGTGTCAAACCGGAGGAAGGTGGGGATGACGTCAAGTCCTCATGGCCCTTACATCCAGGGTTGCAAACGTGCTACAATGGCGTGAACAAAGCGACGCGAGGCCGCGAGGCGGAGCAAATCGCAGAAAACACGCCCCAGTTCAGATCGGAGTCTGCAACCCGACTCCGTGAAGCCGGAATCGCTAGTAATCGCGGATCAGCCACGCCGCGGTGAATAAGTTCCTGAGCCTTGTACACACCGCCCGTCAACTCATGGGAGCCGATAGTGCCCGAAGTCGCCATATCTCAGTGGTGCCCACGGCAAGATCGGTGACTGGGAGTAAGTCGTAACAAGGTAGCCGTAGGAGAACCTGCGGCTGGATCACCTCCTTTCTAAGGGATTTCCTTAGACCCGTCATCCCGCCTCGTGCGGGTGGGGCGGCGACGCCCCGCGGGAATCCTGTCAACATCCTCTCGCCCGACCGGAGCGATCCGATCGGGCGTGCCGCCGGCAACGCCGGCACGCTGGGACCCAACTGTTCTCGATATTCACAAACACCCCCGGCCTCGCGTCGGGGGTGTTTGCTTTTTGCCCAAAGAACCCTGAGCGTCAGCGAGCGGGCCTCTCTTCCCCGTGCTCCCCGCGCCTTCCAGCGGCACTTCCCGTCCCCAACATCCCGCCGGATTCCGCTTCCCCGAGTCCGCTCCCCGGTGTACGTTCCACCTGACGCCGCACAGCGTCAGGGAGTCTTGGCCATGCGTTTCTTCCCGGGTCTCGCCTCACTCGTCATCGCGTTCACGGGGTTGGCGGCG
>JAFLCM010000129.1 GCA_017303565.1 Planctomycetota bacterium | reverse complement strand
ACGCTGGACAAGGTGTTCGACGATCCGTCGGGCTGGGAGACGCAGAACATGCTGCTGCTCGGCGCGCTGGTGACACGCTCGGCGCTGTGGCGCGAAGAATCCCGCGGCTGCCACGCGCGCACGGACTTCCCGGAACCCAGCGACCGCTTCCTGGTGCACGACTATTGGCGGCGCGGCCAGGGCGAGGTGACCGCGCTGCCGGTCGAAGCGCCGGTTGGCGTGTGAGGCCGCTCGCCGAACCCGCCCGCCGGACCCGCCTGTCTCCTACATGATGGCACGGATAGGCGGTTCCAGGACCAGCCCGGACTCATAGGCCCGTGCGAGGTCATCGAGGTCGTCCGCGCGGCGGCGGATCTCCTCGCCGCGCTGGGTATCGCCCAGCGTGCGGGCCTTGGGGTAGGTCTTGATGGTGGTGACGGTGGGGACCATGTCGGCGCCGGTCTCGATGACCTTGGCAACGCTCTCGAACTTTCCGTGCTCGGCGAGGTCGACGCGGTCAGGCGCGAGGACGAGGGTGTACCCGCGGTCGCCGTAGGCCTCGCTGAACGCGCCGTCGATGGTGACGGCGTTCCCGCCGCGCTTGACGGGCTTCTCGCCCTTCTCGACCTTCACCGGCACGTGCCCGTTGACGATGAGCACGTCGTCGCCGCAGCCGAACAGCCTCGCGGTGCGGCGTGTGAACTCGGCGTCGTGGATCAGCTCGAAGTACGGGTTCTTGTGCTCCTCACGGGCCTTTTTGTCGGAAACGAAGTAGGACTCGAAGGTCGCGAGCTTGTCCTTGCCGAAAAGCGGGCTGCGGGGCCCGCCCCAGAGGTACCACAGCCAATCGGCGTCCCCATCGCGCCGTTCGGCGCCCTTTCGGAACGCGCGCCGGACCACCGTCGCCAGCGCGTCCATGAGTTCCCGCCCGCTCCGCTCCCGCCCGTCCACCCGCAGGCCCAGCGGCTCCCCCTCCTTCGACACCGGCACGCACGCGTGGAAGATGAGCACGTCGTCGCGCCGGGTCCACATCCCGCCGTGCTTGACGACCCACGACATGTGTTCCCAGAGTTTCACGCTGGAGGTGAACGAAGCGCGGACGCGATCCATGCACTCCGCTTCTTGAGGTGAATAGGCGTAGGGGTCGCGGGGGTCGACGGTCGGCAGCCGGGCGTCGAGCAGCGGGTGCGTCACCCCGTCGATCTCGACCGTGCCCCGGTCGCGGTCGATGCGGTGCAAGAGACGCCGGCGCTCGAGGTTCCACTCCGGGTGGCGCTCGATCAGGCGTCCCTCGGCCTTGAACTGCATGACGGCGATGGCCTTCTGCATCCGGGCGACCATCAGGGGGTCGCGCCAGCCGTCACCTTTGGCGATGAAGTGCTCGCACGGGTCGTCGCTGTAGCAGTCCCGGACGAGTTTCTCCAGCGGCGTGGTGAGGATGGCGTAGCCCTCCTCCAGTTGGGCGGCGCGCCGGTAGCGGGCGCTGAAGCGGAGAATCGTGAGGATGCTGGCGTCCTCGCCCAAGCACGCGCCCATCCACGCGGCGTCATGGTTGCCCCACAGCAGCGCAACGTTGGGCTGGACCATCAGGTAGTCGATCACCTTGTCCATCCGCGGGCCCCGATCGCCCAGGTCGCCCGCGACGATGATCTCCGCCACGCTGAGGTTCCGGATCAGCCGCGAGGCCGCGACGACCGCCTCCCAGTCGCGGTCGTGCGAGACGAGGCCGCTGACAATCTGGCCCAGATACTCGCGCCCCCGCCCGCTGCCCGGCTCGCCCCACAGTTCCATGAACAGTTCCCGGAACGCCCGGGGCATCAGGTCGCGGACCTCCCACCGTCGGTAACCGCGGGCCAGGGCGCGAACGATCTCGAACTGCATCTCCAGCGTCCGCAGCACCCAGGCGCGGCGCTCACCGGAGGCCTCGGGCGCGGCCCGCCGGGCGGCGACCAGTTCCTTCGGGTAGTACAGCGTGGCGAGAAACTCACGCAGCGCCCCTCCTTCAAGCCGACCCTTGAACAGCTCGTCCACCAGCGGACGGAGCGACCCCGAGGCGTTGTTGATGACGTGCCGCAACTTGGCGTGCTCGCCGTGGACGTCCGAGATCACGTGGATCCGCCCCATCGGCAAGCCGAGCATGGCCCGCAGGCTGGCCGCCTCGCTTGCGGCGTCCTCGGCGGTCGGGTACCGGTGGGACAGGGCGTGAAGCAGGCGGAGGTCGGGGACAGGGTCGGGCACGCGTCGTCTCCGTGGTCGCGGGTGGCGGGCAAGGTACCGCCCGACGACTCGGAGCGGGCCCGTCCTGAAAAGTGGCACCGGATTTGGGCGACAAGACACTTGGAAAAGCGCTTCAGCACGGTACGGTGGGCGGCTGATCGGTTCACCGTTGCGAGGTTGTTCACATGCTGACCGCCGCCGTTGTCGTGATGTCCGCCGGAATCGTCGGAGCTCCGCCCTCCTACAGCGTGGGGCGCCAGTTCAACGCTTCGACGTACCTCGTGGACACGACGCTCAACCCGCCGGACACGATGGGCGCGGTCGGACCGCGGCACTTCGTCGAACTCGTCAACAGCCGATACAGCGTGTACCGCAAGAGCGACGGCGTGCGGGTGCAGACCTCCACCCTCGACCAGTTCTTCATCAACTCAGGGGTGACGGTCACCGGCGCATTCTCCTTCGACCCCCGGGTGCTGTTCGACGCGCCCAGCGGGCGCTTCTTCGCCCTGGCGGTGGATGCGCCTCGGGCGGCCAACGCGTTCCTGCTCGCGGTGTCGAACAGCGACGACCCCACGATGGGTTGGACCGGCTTCCGCATCGACGCCGACAGCGACGACGTCCAGTGGGCCGACTTCCCGATGCTCGGGATCAGCGGCGACAGCGTGATCTTCAGCGCCAACATGTTCGCGATCTCCAGCGGCCCGTTCTTCATGCACTTCGGCGCCGTGCCGAAGGCGAGCCTGTTGGGGGGCAACACCGCGGGCCTCCAGTTCTTCGAATCGGTGTCGAGCGCCAGCACCGGGTTCGCCGTGCAGCCGGTCGTGAGCCTGGACGGCGCGGCGTCGCGGCCGCTGTTCAGTTCCTTCAGTTCCACGAGCCTGAAGCGGACGCTCCTGACCGGCGTCCCTGGAGCGCTAACGCTGGACTTCTCGACGCCCAGCGTCATCGCGCCGAACGGGCCCAACCCCCCCACCGCCGACCAGCCCGGCGCTCGGCAGAACTTCGCCACCGTGGACAACCGATTCACCGCGGCGCCGATCCAGATCGGCGCGACCATCTGGGCGGCCCGCGCGATCTCGGCACCGTCCAGCGCCGGCCCCGCCAACGCCGCTGTCCAGTGGTTCCGCATCAGCGCCGCCACCGGCGCGATCCTCGAATCCGGCATCATCTCCGACCCCGTCGGCACGACCGACTACTTCTTCCCGTCGATCTGCGCGAACCTGTCCGGCGAGGTCGTCATCGGCATGGCCTCCTCGAACGACGAGACGCGGTTCAACTCTTCCTTCGCTTCCGTGGGCCGGTTCGACGGCGTGAGCACCCAGTTCAACCCGCCCGTCGTCCTCAAGGCCGGCGTCTCCGACTTTGTGCGGCTCGACGGCAGCGGCCGCAACCGCTGGGGCGACTACTCCTCGACCACCCTCGACCCGCAGGACCCGCGCCGCTTCTGGACCATCCAGGAGTACGTCTCCGCCACCGACATCTACACCACCCACGTGTCGGAGGTCATCGTCACCCCGACCTGCCCGGGCGACGCGAACAACGACGGGCAGGTGAACACCAACGACCTGCTCGTCGTCCTGGCGTCGTTCGGCAAGTGCCCCAGCGACGCGGCCTGGCTGGCCCCTGCCGACCTCGACCCCGCCGACCCGTGCGTAAATACGCTCGACCTTTTGGTGATGCTCGCCGCCTTCGGGCGCCCCTGCCCGTGAGCCTGAGACTCCACCCGGCTCAACCGAACTGATCCAGCGGGAACGCTGGCTTCGCGATCGGCCGCAACGCCAGCGCCAGGAGCGACAAGGGGTGATCGTCACCCGCGATGCGGTTGGTGCGGAGCGTGCCGCAGCCGGCGCAGCGGTGAACGATCGCCCACTCGCCGTCGCGCCGCACCTCGATCGAGATCGGCTCCATGGGTGAGCGGCACGGGCAGGAGCGGTCGCCCGGCTCCTCATCGACGTGGCGCGACCACAAGCAAGCGGGGCAGTGGTTGCGGTGCTTGGTGCCGTAGGTGTCGCAGGAAACGTGGGACTTGCAGCGGATGCAGGTGAATCGCGGCTCGTCGCCCCGGGACTTATGGCTCATTGGGAGAAGTGCTCGCGTCGGTGGTGTGCGTGACCGCCGGCGAACGCGCGGTTGAGCGCGAGCCGGCACGATCAAGGTCTGCTTGAAATGGTCGCGAGTGGTGACAACACCGCCGAGACACCGTCCCGCAGGGCGGAAAGCCACTGCTCAAGGGCGGTAGTCGGCCCGCGGGAAACCGGGCGGGGCCAACGGGCGGGTTGTCTCTCAGGCAGTGGGTAGCACGGGCGGAGAATAGGCGGGGCGCGCGGGCCGGACCAGCCTCACCGCGCCGAATCGTCCTCGGCCTGGTCCGCCAGCCAGCGGTCGCACAGCGCCACCACGTCCTCGTGGAACGCCTTGATGGCCGCGACGCCCACGTTGCCCGGCTTGTCGTTGGTCAGGATCGCGAAAGCGACGCGCCGCCCGGAGCGCTTGTCGGTGACGTACCCCGCGAGGTTGCACACGCCGGAGATGTACCCGCTCTTGGCCCGGACCTCGTTCTTGAGTTTCTTCGAGCTGAAGCGCCGCTCCATGGTGCCCTCGCCCTGGGCGGGAAGGCTGTCGACAAAGACGCGGCCGGCCTCGCCCTCGCGCGTCATCACGCCGAGCCACTTGACCAGCAGCGCCGCGGTGACGCGGTTCTCGCGGCTCATGCCCGATCCGTCGGCCACCTGGATGCCGCGCCCCGCCTCCGCCCCGAGTTTCTCCGCCAGTTTCATGCGGATGACCGCCGCCCCGGACTTCCACGACCCCGGCCCGCTGCTCACCTCGTGCCCCATCCGCTTCAGCAGCGCCTCGGCGTACAGGTTGTACGAGTCCACATTGCACCGCTCCATCACGGTCGAGATGGGCGTCTGCACCACCTGGATCACCTCGCCGCCCGAGAGCGACTCGTTCTCGGTGGCGAGCCGCGCGGTGTTCACCTTCACCCCCGCCCGCTGCAGGCGATCGGCCATGAGCCTCGCGAAGAAGTCGGGCGAGTTGTTCAGGGCCAGTTCCACCGCGTCCGTGCTGTAGCGCACGTCGCCGTGGCACGTGATCTCGTTCGTCGCGGTCCACTGCGCCCACACCGTCTGCTGACCCTGGCGGACCGAACGCGTCTTGTTCCGCACTTCGATCCACGGCGAAAACGGCTCGGTCTTCAGCACCGCGGGGCTGCCGGCGCTCTGCGGCGAGGGGAACACCGCCAGCAGGTTCGCGTAGAACGTCAGACCCGAGACCTCGGCGCAGTACCAGCGGTTCGCCTGCCCCGGCGGCCAGGTGGGGTGCCGGTACTGGCGGTCGAAGATGCGGTCGTCGATGACCAGCTCGTTCACCCCGTCGGGCCGGGCCTTCTTGGCGGCGTCGACCCAATGATCGATGAGGTCCTCGACCCCGATGTTCATGGCGGCGAGGAGTTTCGGGTCGCCCAGCGCCGGGTCGCCCGAGCCCCGGAACACCAGCCGCCTCGCCTCGGGCTGGTGGACCAGTTCCGTGCGGAACGTGAACGACGGGCCGAGCACCAGCGCCCCCGCGCCGGCAGTCAGCAGTTTCATGTTCGACGCCGGGATCATCGACGCGTTCGCGTTCCGAGAGATCAGCACCTCGCCGGTCTCGATGTCCACCGCCTGCGCGGCGATCGTCGTCTTGCCCAGCCGGGCCTTGGCCACCAGCGCGTCGTAGCGGGCATTCAGGGACTGCCCGAACGCGACCGTCCCGGCGAGCAGAACACCCAGCGCCGCGAAACAGGCGGCGGCACGCGGACGAGCCTTGAGGGCGGCGTGGTTCAACATCGTGATCGTCGTGTGTCCGAGGGCCAACGGGCCGCGGGCGCGCACCGACGCGCCGAACGGGATCCTCCTCCAGAGCCTATCGGCCCGCCGGGGGCCGGCACTGCAAACGCTCCCGGCGCATCGGGGCTTCGGGCACCGGCATCGGGCCTTGAGGCGAAAACGGCGGACCGCCGGGCCGGCCCGCTACACTCCTCCCCCCCGGACCCGACCCAGGCCGACCGCGTTCCTTCCCGCCCTCTCTCCCGCGAAAAACCATGGCCGAACCCAAGCCGCAGATCACGTTCGAGCAGTTCGCCCAGGTTGACCTCCGGGTCGCCAAGGTGCTGTCCTGCGAGCCGCACCCCAACGCCGACAAGCTCTGGAAACTCCAACTGGACGACGGCTCGGGCACGCCGCGGCAGATCTGCGCCGGCATCCGCGAGCACTACACCCCCGAGCAGCTCGTCGGCCGCCTCATCGTCATCGTCGCCAACCTCGCTCCCCGCGTCATCCGCGGCGAGGAATCCCGCGGCATGCTCCTGGCCGCCAGCGACGCCCCCAAGGACGCCGCCGCGAACGACCCGACCATCAAGCGGAACGTCGTGATCCTGGGCACCGAGCGGGACATCGCGCCCGGCGCGATCGTCTCCTGACCCACACCGGTCCCTTCATCCCCCGCCGACCAGCGTCACCACCTCGACCCGGTCCCCGGGCTGCAGCACGCGCCGCTCGTGCTCCCGCCGGGGCACCAGGACCCTGTTCACCTCCACCGCCGCCGGCTGGGCGGTCAGACCGAGTGCCTCCAGCAGGTCACGAACGGTCGCGCCTTCGGCAATGGCATGGGGCTTTCCGTTGAGCTCGATCGTGGGGGTCACGGGGAACAGTAGGTCAGCGTCCTCGGAAGTTGCCGCAGAATGAAAGCGCTTCCGTGAGAGATTCAGCTTGAC
>JAFLCM010000128.1 GCA_017303565.1 Planctomycetota bacterium | reverse complement strand
GCGCGGGTGTTCAAGGCGCGGCCGTGGTTGGCGCTGCGGCGGCGGGGGGAGCGGGGCCGCTCGGCGGCTCGATGCTCACCATCCCGCGGTTGATCGCGCCCAGCAGCAGGAGGCCCAGGAGGATTCTGTAGATGCCGAAGGGCGTCAGGCCGTGCTTGTTGAGGAAGCCGACGAGCCATTTGACGGCGAAGGCGGCGCTGACGGCGGCGACGGCCATGCCGATGAAGACCGGGGGCCAGCCGAGGGTCTCGAAGAGTGTGGGCTCGCCGGTCTTGGCGGCGTGGCGGAGGTTCTTGAAGAGGTCGTACCCGGTGGCGGCGAGCAGGGTGGGCACGCCGAGGAGGAACGAGAACTCCGCGGCGGCGCGGGGCGAGAGGCCCGAGACCACGCCGCCGGCGATCGTCATCATCGACCGGCTGGTGCCGGGCCAGAGGGCGGCGATCTGCATGAGGCCGACGGTGAGGGCCTGTCCGGGGGTCATGGCGGCGACGTCGCCGGTGCCGGAACTGCTGCGGCGGCGCTTGGAGATGACGAGGAAGTCGAGGGCGATCATGAACAGCCCGCCGACGATGAGCGCGCCGATCACGGGGCCGGGGTGAAACAGGAGGGCCTTGATCTGCTTGGAGAAGACCAGCCCGACGACCGCGGCGGGGGTGAAGGCGATGCAGATGTTGATGAACAGGCGCAGGCCGGCGGGGTCCTTGCCGAGCAGCCCGCGGACCATCTGGAGGAAGCGCGGGAAGTAGAGGCCGACGACGGCGAGGATGGCCCCGCCCTGGATGATGATGTTGAAGTCGTCGACGGCGTCCTTGACCGCGGGGTCCTTGTTCAGGCCCATCAGGCCCGAGGCGAGGATGAGGTGCCCGGTCGAGGAGACCGGGAGGTACTCGGTGATGCCTTCGACGAGGCCGAGGATGATGGCTTGGAGGGGGGTGAGCAAAGCGAAAAGCGAAAAATGAAAAACGAAAATCTGGATGCAGTTCGAGGTCTATCGGCCCTCCGGCCTCGTTCGTTTGAGGATCGTGCCGACGATCTTCCGGAGCTCCATGCACTCCTGGTCGAGTGGTTCCAGCCGCTTGGGGTCGATCCAGGCTTGTCGAGCGATGAGCCGGAGCCAAAACCGCGTCTCGGCCAGTTCCTTCGCTGTGATCGCCAGGCACTTCCGGAAGTCCGCCCGGCTCATGGATTCGTCGGCTTCGAAGGCGTTTGCGCCGACGGATGTGCCTGATCCGATCAACTGATCGATGATCCGCGATGGGCGGCGTTGCGACGATAGCGTCAGCGAGACTTTGACCACGCGGTTGGCGAAATCCTCGACGCGCTCCAAGAACTCAGGCTTGAGGCGACCCATCTAGGATTGTTCGACACAACCCCGCCGATCGGTGTTGTTTTCGCTTTTCGCTTTTCGTTCTTCGATTTGCGTGTCTTCACGCGTACTTGATCCACTTGATCAGCCCGAGCAGGGACGGCGGCTTGCCGTACATGAGCACGCCCACGCGGAAGATCTTGGCCGCGGCCCAACAGAGCACGACGACCGAGCCGATGCCGACGGCGATCGACGCGGGCACCTGCCAGAAGGGGACCTTCTCGCTGCCGCTGAGGCGGAGGATCATCGCGAACGGGCTGAGCGGCGGGAGGAACGAGCAGACCTGGGCGAAGATCGAGTTGGGGTTGCGCTGGATCGGGAGCCACAGCATCATCGGGACCATCAGCACGATCATGACCGGCGCCATGAGGCTCTGGGCCTCGCGGATGTCGGAGACCGCGCTGCCGATGGCGGCCATGAGCGCGGCCACCGTGAAGAACGCGATGATGAAGTAGATCGCCAGGTAGCCGAGCATCACCGGGTCGAGCAGGTGGGCCTGCTTGAAGACGATCAGCGTGGCGAGCCCCGCGCCGGCGTAGAGGCCCAGGATGGTCAGGCCCACGCCGAGTTGCCCGACGATCTTGCCGACCATCAGTTGCAGCGGCGAGACGGCGGAGAGCAGCAGTTCCATCACGCGGCTGGACTTCTCCTCGATCAGGCTGGTGAGCAGGTACTGGCCCGCGGTGAAGACGCTGATCCACAGGAGCATCATGAAGCCCATGGGGACGAAGATCGCGGCCATGCGGTTGGTGCCGCGGTCGCCGTCCTTCGTCACGGCGACGGACTTGGCCTCGGGCTCGGCCATGAGCGTGCGGATCTGCTTGGAGTCGAAGTTCGCGCCCTCGAGGCGGGCGTCGATGATGGCGCGCCGGGCCTCGCGCTCGATGTCGCCCTGCACCTCGGCGTCGAGTTTCGGCGCGACGAAGGACTGGTAGGGGGTGTACTTGCCGTCGGCGCCGCCCTTGACGGCCTCGGCGGGCACGACGAGCAGGGCCAGGCGCTTGTCGGTGCCGTCGAGGTCTTTCTCGCGTCCGACGCTCGCGAGGATGGCCTCCTTCTCCTTCTCGACGTCGCTGGTGGGGGGCAACGGTTCGAGACGGATGTCGGATTCGACCGTCATCATTTCGACGGCCGCCTCCTGCTGCTTGCGCATCTGCTCGGGATCGAGGCCGGCGACGGGCACGTTCACGGAGCCCATGGCCTGCTTGCGTCGCTCGATCTTGGCCTTCTGGCGCTCGCGCTGGGCGTCGGGCTCGAAGGCCTTCGCCAGTTTGGGGGCGACCACGCCCGAGTGATCGATCACCGCGATGGTTCCGGTGACCTTGGGCGACTTCTGGTTCATCAGCACCTGCATCAGCGGGAAGACCGCGAGCATGATGACCGGTGGCAGCAGCACCCCGAGCATGAAGCCCTTGGTCGCCACGGTGGCGATGTACTCACGGATCGCGACGATGAAGGTTCTGTTCATGGCGAGGGGATGCCCTGGCGGGGGCGGTGTTCGAGCGTGGGGGGGTCGGGACCGGAGGGTCGGGACTGGGGGTTCGGGACTGGGGGGCCGGAATTGGCGCGCCGCGAGCGGGGGGTCGAAACGGGGTGAACGGCGGCGCTCGATCAGGTCTCGACGAGTTCGCGTTCGGCGTACGCGGCCATGCCCTCGGGCGTGGCGTCGGCCCCGACGAGAGAGATGAAGATGTCCTCGAGGCTGGGGCGCTTCAGTTCCACGCGGCGCAGCCGCAGCCGCGAAGAGAGTTCGCCCATCACGCGCGAGGGGTCGGCGGACTCGTCCATCCGCACCTCGGCGCCGCGGGGCGCGGGGGTGACGCCGATCACGCCGGGGATGGACTGGATCAGCCCCTCGTCGACCGGGCCGGATTCGATCGGCTCGATGATCACGCTGCGCGGGTCGTGGGTGCGCCACACGTCGTCGATCGTCTGGTCGAGCACCTTCACGCCCTTGTTGATCATGAACAGGTGGTCGCAGAGCTGCTCGGCCTCGAACATGGCGTGGGTCGAGAAGATCACCGTGCGCCCGGCGGCGTTCTGCTCGTCGATCAGCGTGCGCAAGAGTCGCCGGTTCACGGGGTCGAGGCCGCTGAACGGCTCGTCGAGGATGATCAGTTCCGGCTCGTGGATGACGGCGGCGATGAACTGCACCTTCTGCTGCATGCCCTTGGACAGTTCCTCGCACTTCTTCTTGTAGACCTCGCCCAGCGACATGCGGTCGAGCCAGGCGCGGACCTTCTGATCGAGGCCGTGGGACGGGAGGTTCTTCAGGCGTCCCATGTAGGTGAGGAACTCGCCGACCTTCATCTTCTTGTAGACGCCGCGCTCCTCGGGCAGGTAGCCGATGCGGTCCTTGCTCTCGATGGCCGAGGGCTTGCCCAGGACGCTGATCGAGCCGCGGTCCGGGTAGAAGATGGACATGATCATCCGGATGGTGGTGGTCTTCCCGGCGCCGTTGGGCCCGAGGAAGCCGCACAGGGAGCCGGCGCGGATGGCCAGGTCGACGTTGCTCACGGCGACCTTGTCGCGGAATCGCTTGGTGATGCCCCGGATCTCGACGGCGTTGGCGGACACGGACGCTCCTTGCCGCCGGGTGGGCGGCTTCGAAGGGATGGAACCCGAACATCATCCGATCATCCCAGGAGTCCGCCTTGGACCCGCTGGGGAATCCGGGCAATCCTACCGATTCGGAGTGCTTGCGTTTCAGGAAAGAGGCTCATTCATCCGTGTATGCGGATAAACGGATAGAATGAGTGGACGGACTCCCAAATCCCGACTCCTGCCCTGACCCCAACCAACCATGCCCAGCCGCTTCCTTCAAGCCCTGTCGAACCGTGTGCTCGTCTGCGACGGCGCGATGGGCACGATGATCCATAAGTGCGAGTGCGACCTGCACCGCGACTATCTCGACAAGGAGAACTGCACCGAGATCCTGGTGAAGACGCGCCCGGACGTGATCGGGGGCATCCACGAGGAGTACCTCCGGGCCGGCGCGGACATCGTGGAGACGGACACCTTCGGCGCGAACAAGCTGGTGTTCGCCGAGTTCGACCTCGTCGAGCGGACGTACGAGTTGAACCGGTTGGCGGCGGAGGTGGCGCGGGCGGCGTGCGACAAGCACTCGACCGCGGACAAGCCGCGCTTCGTCGCCGGCTCGATCGGGCCGGGCACCAAGCTGCTCACGCTGGGGCACACGTCTTGGGACCTGATGCTGGACTCCTACGCGGAGCAGGCCCGGGGGCTGATCGACGGCGGGGCCGACGTGCTGCTCACGGAGACGTCGCAGGACATCCTGCAGGTGAAGTGTGCCGTCAACGCGTGCCTGCTGGCGCTCGCCGAGCGCGGAAAGACGACCGACGACGTCCCGATCATGTGCTCGGTGACGATCGAGACCACGGGCACGATGCTGCTGGGCACGGAGATCGCGGCGGCGGCGGAGGCGCTGCGGACGTTCCCGATCCTGTCGCTGGGGCTGAACTGCGCGACGGGCCCGCAGGAGATGATGGAGCACGTTTCGTGGCTGGGGAAGAACTGGGCGAGGACGCGGGGCGGACTCGAGGGCGGCTCTCGGAGCAGCGGCGGCAAGCGCGTGAGCGTGATGCCCAACGCGGGGCTGCCCGTGCTGCTGAACGGGAAGCCGGATTACCCGCTGAAGCCCGCGCCGTTCGTCGAGGCGATGGTGCGGTTCATCGAGCACGACGGGGTGAGCATCGTCGGCGGGTGCTGCGGCACGACGCCGGAGCACATCAAGCAGTTGTCCGAGGCGGCGGAATCGCTGCGGCAGGCGGGGAGAAAGGCGCGGGCAACGGTGTCGGCCCCCACGCCGCCCGGCTGCTCGTCCCTGTACTCGACCGCCGAGTTCCGCCAGGACAACTCGTTCCTGATCGTGGGCGAGCGGACGAACACCAACGGCTCGCGCCAGTTCAAGAACCTGCTGAACGAGGAGAACTGGGACGGGCTGGTCTCGATGGCGAAGGAACTCGTCCGCGAGGGGTCGCACGTCCTGGACGTGTGCGTGGACTACGTTGGGCGTGACGGCGTGCGCGACATGACGGAGGTCATCACCCGCTACGCGCGGCAGGTGAGCGTGCCCCTCATGATCGACTCGACGCAGGTGGACGTCCTGGAGGCGGGGCTGAAGCATGCGCCCGGGCGCTGCATCATCAACTCGATGAACCTCGAGGACGGCGAGGAGAAACTCGCCGAGATCTGCCGCCTGGCCCGGACTTATGGCGCGGCGGTGGTGGCGGGGACGATCGACGAGGACCCGCTGGAGGCGATGGGCAAGACGGCGGAGCGCAAGATCGCGATCGCGAGGCGCATCCACGACCTCGCGGTGAACAAGTTCGGCCTGCCGGCGTGCGACATCCTGTTCGACCCGCTCGTCCTGCCGATCACGACCGGTGTGGAGGCGGACCGTCGGCTGGCGCTGGAGACGATCGAGGGCATCCGGCGGATCTCGAAGGAACTGCCCGAGTGCGGGACGTGCGTGGGGCTGAGCAACGTGTCGTTCGGCCTCAAGCCCTCGGCGCGGGTGGTGTTGAACAGTGTGTTCCTGCACGAGTGCCGCGAGGCGGGGCTGACCGGCGCGATCGTGCACTTCTCGAAGATCCTGCCGCGGAAGGACATCCCCGACGAGCAGTGGAACGGGGCGCTCGAACTCATCTACGACCGGCGGCGCGAGGGCTTCGACCCCTTGACGGCGTTCATCTCGCTTTTCCCCGATGACGCCTCGGGCGCCAAGGGCCCGGCGACGAAGAAGCGCTCGCTCGCGGACCTGGCGGTCGAGGAGCGGCTGCAGCGCCACATCATCGACGGCGAGACGCGAGACCTGACCAAGAGCCTCGACGAGGCGCTGACCAAGTACCCCGCGCTCGACATCGTGAACGACCACCTGCTGGCGGGGATGAAGGTGGTGGGCGACCTGTTCGGCAAGGGCGACATGCAGCTCCCCTTCGTGCTGCAGAGCGCCGAGGTGATGAAGGCGGCGGTGGCGCACCTTCAGCCGCACATGCCCAAGAGCGCCTCGGGCGGCAAGGCGAAGATGATCCTGGCGACCGTGCAGGGGGACGTGCACGACATCGGCAAGAACCTCGTCGACATCATCCTGAGCAACAACGGGTACGAGGTGGTGAACCTGGGGATCAAGCAGCCGGTGGCGTCGATTTTGAAGGCGTACCGCGAGCACGGGGCCGACGCGATCGGGCTGTCGGGGCTGCTGGTCAAGAGCGTGGGCGTGATGCGCGAGAACCTGGAAGAGATGCGGACGCTGGGGATGGAGGTGCCGGTGATCCTCGGCGGCGCGGCGCTGACGCGCGAGTACGCCGAGGAGGACCTCCGCGCCGTCTACCCCGCGACCTGCTACGGGCGCGACGCGTTCGAGGGCCTGCGGTTCATGGACCAGATCCACGCCAGGGGCCTCTCGACCATCGACGCGGAGATCGAGACGCGGAAGCGTCAGCGCGCCGAGGCGACGGCGAAGTTCGCGCCGCTCCGCGAGCGCGAGACGCCGATGCAGGGGCGGATCCTCGAGGCCGTCGGCGCGAAGGCGGCCCCTGTGGGCGCGGCGGAAATGGCGTTCGGCTCGCCGAGGCCGAGTTCGTGAAAATCCGCCA